>CAZLRN010000116.1:0-11195 GCA_964561715.1 uncultured Spirochaetales bacterium | reverse complement strand
CCGGAATTGCTAAATCGTTGGCTGCATGTATAAAATAGACCAAATTGTTTGGGTTGTGGGCGGGCCGCGTAGGGCGCAGCCAACGATAGGTTGCAGTATATCGTGATCGGAGAGATCGCTACAGGCTGAATTGCGCTCTTCCTTCCCCTAGCGGCATGGATCGCGTATAGTGGCCCGATAGACGATGAAGAATCATGACAACCCAACCTCCGTGATCAGGCAGGAGATGACCCGGGTCTGGGCGATCGCCTGGCCCCTCATACTCACCAATATCCTCAACGTGCTCGTGGGCCTCGTGGATTTTAAGATGGTCGGCATCCTGGGATTCGAATCCATCGCAGCTGTCGGAATGGCCCGACAGGTCATGATGCTCATCTTGGTGCTCATGGTGGCGATCAGCGGCGGAAGCTCGGTCCTGGTCGCCCACGCTTACGGAGCGAAAGATCCGGCTCGAATCAGCAGAGTTGCGGCTCGTTCCATGGTCTATATGCTGGCCGCTGCTGTTCTCGTCGTGGCTCCTCTGGGTTTGATCTTCTCCCGCAAGATCCTCGAGCTTCTTGGGGGAGAGCCACATGTAGTGGAGCTAGGCGCTTCCTATCTGAAGATTCTCTTTGCAGGCAGCGTATTCACCATGTTCAACTTCGGCGTGTCGGGAATCATGTTGGGAGTGGGCAAGACCCGGGTTTCGCTGGTCATGCTCCTGGCGGTTAACTTGCTCAACATTGGGCTCAACTACGTCTTTATTTTCGGGGTGGGGCCGATACCGGCATTCGGTGTGGACGGAGCTGCTATCGGAACCGTAACGGCGAGAGGATTGGGGTGCCTGGCAGGAATCTGGATTCTCAAAAACCCGCGGTTCGATGTTAGTATGCGGTTCAGAGACGGCCTGGCGCTTGATTTTGGACTGATCGGGAGGATCCTGCACCTGGGTGGCCCCCGCTCTCTTCAGGGCCTCGTGCGTAATTTCTCCATTCTCATGACAATGCGAATTATCAACCTGCTGGCGGATGCAACCAGGTCTGTATCGGCTTACAGCGTGGGCATGCAGGTGCGTATGATATCCAGCTTTGTCGGATTGGCCTTCATGTCCGCTGCTTTGGCCCGGGTCGGTCAGAATCTCGGAGCCGACGACCCCGAGAGGGCTGTGAAGAGCGGCTGGACTGCGGCCGGAATGGCCGCGGGAATCATGTCCGTCGTCGCTGTGATATTTTTGGTTTTTCCCGAGCGGATCATGGGATTCTTCACAGAAGATCGAGAGGTTATTTCTCTCGGCAGAACCTTCTTTGTTATCGTCGCACTAACGGAGCCGATCATGGCCCTCGCCTTTGCGCTGAGCGGCGCGCTCAGGGGAGGAGGGGATCCCCTCTCTCCGTTCGTCTTTTCGGCTATCTCGGATCTGGTCGTGGTGATTCTGGTAGGATACCTGCTGGCCGTATTGGCGGGCATGGGATTCCAAGGAATCGCGGTGGCGCTTGCGTTGAGCGCCTTCGTGCGAGCGGTTCCCATGACCATCATCTTTCGAAGGGGAAAATGGAAGGCGGCGCGGTTCTGATTGCCCCAAACCGCCTAATATGCCACTATTGGCAGATATGAGAGCCATTCTCCTGTTTTGTCTGATGCTGCTTGTGCTTTCGAGCTCTGCTTGCAAGGGCTCAGGTGATTCCTCTGAACCGGATTATCGCCAGGAGATGCGTGATTTCGTGCGGTCCATCAGCGGGTATGCAAAAGGAATCAGCCCCGGCTTTGTGGTGATTCCCCAGAACGGACAGGAATTGATGACGACCGACGGCGAGTCCGACGGTGCGCTGGATCAACCCTACGTTAATGCGATAGACGGCATCGGGCGGGAAGATCTTTTCTATGGATACGAAGCGGATAACGTGCCCACCCCAGCTTCGGAAAGGGCCTACATGATAGGGTTCCTCGACAGGGCGGAGGCTGCCGGGCTTGAGGTGCTGGTCATAGATTATTGCTGGACCGCGGCGTATGTGGATGACTCTTACACGGCGAGTGCCGCCAGGTCATACATCTCCTTTGCTGCTGATCGAAGGGAGCTCGACTCCATTCCGGCCTATCCGGCCTCTCCATACAACGGCGACAATGCGGATATATCGACGCTTTCGGATGCCAAGAATTTCCTCTACTTGATCAACACGGATGCGTATGGCACGAAAGCGGCCTTTCTCACGGCTCTCCAGAATACCATTTTCGACCTGCTGTTGATCGATCCGTTTTTCGAAGGATCAGAGGCCCTGACTCCGGGGGAAGTGAGCTCACTAAAAACGAAATCCGGAGGCGGATCACGGCTGGTTATCGCTTACATGAGCATTGGAGAGGCCGAGGATTACAGATATTACTGGAAGAGCGAATGGGCAACGAATCCCCCCGAATGGTTGGAAGAGGAAAATCCAGACTGGCCTGGTAACTACAAGGTTCGATACTGGCAAGAGGGCTGGCAGGCTCTGATCTTTGGAGGCCAAGATTCCTATCTCAAGAAAATCTTGGATGCCGGATTTGATGGGGTCTACCTCGATATCGTCGACGGCTTCGAGTATTTCGAAGAGAGAAAATCTGGTTCGGAATATCTGGTTTGGATCGACTCTTTGGCTGCTGGCAGAATAGAATCTTGGACCCGATGAAAAAGCGATACCTCCTTGGATTGGATGCAGGGGGCAGCGGAGCGCGCTGCCTTCTAGTCGACGCCGACAGCGGGGAGAGCCTTTCTTCATTTCAATCCTGGGTGCATCCCGCAGATCGAACGGCTGACCTCTTCAGTTTTCGCTTCGATACGGAGCGCAACTGGCGGATTATCGGCAGGGCGGTTCGAAGCGTGCTCACGCAGTCAGGATGCGAGGCATCGGACATAGCAGGCGTTGCGGCGACGGGCATGAGATTCGGGCTGGTGATCCTCGATCGGGAGGGACGCGAGATCTTTGCAACGCCGAACAGGGATGCCCGGGCCGCATCCCAGAGCTCGGAGCTTGCAAGAGAGCGCGGCGAAGAGCTTCAGCGCCTCTCGGGCTGTTGGCCCGCTCCGATCCATGCGGCCTCGCGGCTGATCTGGCTGGCCGCAAGGAAACCGCAGCTTTTGGAGCGCGCTCGCTGGGCTCTGAGCATCAGCGACTGGATGGCTTTCCGGCTTTGCGGCGAAGCTGCAGCGGATCACACCCAGGCCCCTGAGACCCTTCTCGCAGATATCAACTCATCGGAGTGGTCTGCGGAGGCGATCGCTTCTCTCGGGTTGCCTAGGGAAATCTTTCCGGGAGTCTATCAGCCGGGTACCCGTCTGGGAGTTGTCACAGAAGAAGCCGAAGCAGAGCTCGGATTGAAGGCTGGAACACCGGTAGCGGTGGGCGGCGCCGACACCCAGTGCAGTCTTCTGGGGGGAGGGGTCCTCGCGCCCGGAGGGATCGGCATAATCGCTGGGACAACGGCGCCCATCCAGCTTGTACTGGAGGCGCCCCGGATCGATGAAACGGTGCATCTGTGGACAGGACGGCACGTTACCGGAGCCGCCTGGGTGTTCGAGAGCAACGCGGGCCCTATAGGAGAGGCTCTGGAGTGGACGGCTGCTGCTTTTTTTGAAGACTCCGCCTACGGCCTTTCTCCTGTGGCCCGGTTGATGGGCGAAGTGGCCGCCGCCCCCCTCGGAGCAGGAGGGTTGCTTTCGACCGTCGGTGCGCAGGTTTTCGATGCAAGAGCGCTGAAGCTGCCCATAGGCCATATCATGCTCTCTCACCTGACAACGGAGAAAAGCGAAGCCCGAAGCCGGACGGTGAGGGCGGTCGTGGAGGGAATGGCCTACGCTTTGAAAGCCAACGTGGAGCAGCTTGTCCTGGCGGCCGGGGGGGAGCCCTCCGATAGTCTTCTTGCCGGCGGCATGTCCCGCAGCCCGTTGTGGTGCCAGATTGTGAGCGATGTTCTGGAGCGGGAACTGCGTGTGCCTACCACCTCCCTGGCGAGCGCTCTCGGCGCGGCGATCTGTGCCGGGGTGGCAGCCGGAGTCTTCGCATCTCTTGAAGAGGGCGCTCGTGAGCTGAGCCGGACGGAGCGCCGGCACAGGCCGGAGCGGAAGAGCTCCGATGAGTACCGGGAGCTCTATGCGGGCTGGCAGCAGCTTCGAGAAGCCCGCGCTGAGGCCGACGACGGGGCCGCTGAGCTGGCAGTGCAGGCTATGGCCACGGAATCGGCCAGGGAGGCGAGCAGCGGGCCGGATGGGGTGGTCCGGACAGAGGTGCAGGGCGGCTCGGATTTCCGCCCGCGAATCTTCGTCACGGCGGATATGGATGAGAGCGCACTGGTTTCCCTCTCTGAGCTCGGCGAGGTCGAATACGCCCCCTTCCGTAAGGAGATGAACCTCTTAAGCGGGCCGGATCTCGTCGATGCGCTGGCCGGCTTCCAGGTCTTTGTTACTGAGGTGGATGTTTTGGACGCCGAAGCCATGAGAGAGCTGGAAGAGTTGCGGGTGGTAGGGATTTGCCGTTCGAATCCCGTCAATGTTGACGTGCGGGCGGCGACGGCGCGCGGCATCTCCGTCCTCCACACGCCCGGAAGAAACGCCTCGGCCGTCGCCGACCTTACCTTGGCGTTCATGCTCATGTTGCCCAGAAGGCTGCCCGAGGCGTCGGCCTTTCTCGGCCAGCCGGGGATCGAAGCGGGTGACAGCGGCCGGATGGGTCAGGCCTTTGTGTCGTTTCGAGGCTCAGAGCTGTGGCGCAAGACTGTGGGACTGGTCGGATGGGGCTCTGTGGGTCGCGCCGTGACGGAGCGCCTTCTGCCCTTCGGGGTGCGCCTTCTCGTATACGATCCCTACATCGAAGGAGAGCTCGCGGCGCGAAGGGGTGCACAATGCGTCGACCTCGAAACCCTACTGAGGGAAAGCGATTTCGTGAGCCTTCACGCTCCGGCCGGAGACGAGACAGAGGGTCTGATCGGTGCCGGAGAGTTTTCGATCATGAAGCCCGGAGCCTTCCTTATCAACACCGCCCGCGCAGCCCTGGTTGATGAAGCCGAGCTCGTGGCTGCTCTGAAATCAGGCCGACTAGGAGGAGCGGCGATCGACGTCTTTTCGGTCGAACCCCCCGGTTCAGACCACCCTCTATTGGCCTTTCCGAACGTGATTGCTACGCCCCATCTGGGGGGCAACACCGTCGAAGTGGCTGCGCACCAGGGTGCGATCATCGCAGAAGATCTCAGGCGCCTTCTGAAAGGGGAGGCGCCGCATCACATCGTGAATCCCGAGACCCTTCCCCGGTTCCGCTGGAAGGGGCAGCGCGAGAATCCCGACAAAGAGGTGCTGGACCGGCTGGCTGCAGAGACCGCCCTGCCAGCGCCGGCTGTGTCGGATCTGCATCGGCAAAGGCCCATTACAGCGGAAACTGGGGGCGAAGTGCGGCCGTCACCTCTGATGCGTATTGTAGAGAGGTTCGTGGAGCGGGTTTTGAGCGATACGGCAATCAAGGAATTCTCGCGCCGGCGATCGGTGACCATGCATTTTGTCATAAGTGATTTCGACCTCGAATTTCACTTGGCCTTCAGCCGAGGCCAAGTTACGGGCGGGATGGGATGGCCGGATCAGAGAGCTGAGGTGCTCCTCAAGATGACCGGCGACACTCTCGACGGCATTTTCACGGGAAGGCTGAATCCCACCCGCGCGGCTTTGAGCGGAAAGATCTCCTTCACGGGAGACACCGTCAAAGCCATAGCGTTTCAGCGCATTCAGAAGGATCTGAAGAGGCTGTACGCCGAGGCCCGGGAGGAGATCGGCGATCCGGGAGATCTGAGTGGACCGGACGAAGCGTCGATAGGCCGGGCCGCGATAGGCCGGGCCGCGCTAGGCCGGGCCGCGATAGGTAAGCTGTTCCGACAGCAGGCTTCGACGGTGCAGAGCCCCTCCGATAGGCCGGGCCACGCCGGGCCGACCCGTTCCAAGATCGGGGATATCCGTGATGAAATCGTCGACGCGCTAGCAGAGATGTACGCGACGGGATTGATAACCTCCACGGGAGGCAACATCAGCGCCCGGGCTGACGGAGGCAGCGGCGAAATTTACATTACTCCCGGTCAAATCTTCAAGGCGTCTGTAGAGCCTTCCATGATGGTACGGCTCGACAGGGATGGTACCCCTGTGGAGCCAGGCTCTCTTTCCCCCTCCAGCGAGCGCTTGATGCACTGCGCCATCTACCGGACCCGGCCCGATGTCGAGGCCGTCATTCACAGCCACCCTCTCAACGCGACCATGCTGGCGATGGCCGGCCTGGAGTTTTTGCCCGTATCGACCGAGGCGGCTCTCATAGGCGAAATACCCTGTATTCCCTTCATCATGCCCGGCACTCTAGAACTGGCCGATGCGGTGTCAGAGGCGATCGGCCGGGGCAGTGCGGTCCTGATGAAGAACCACGGGCTCATCGTTGCCGCCGCCAGCTTGAGGCGGGCGGCGGATATGACACGGGTCATCGAGCAGAGTGCGCAGATGATCGTGACCTGCCACAAGCTCGGCAAAAAACCCTCTGTCCTGCCCAAAGACGCCGTGTCGATGCTGAGGGAGCTTGACGAATTCAAGGCTTGAAGATCCTCGAGTCGCCTGTCTGGCAACAAACCGCTAAGAGGCGAAAGATGGTCGTGAGCTTAAGCTATCCGCTTGAGCCGCATGAATCACCCTTAACTCTGTTTCGGATCAGCCGACGGTCTCTCGACCCAGGTCCACCATGCCTTGTTCTTGGATTCGCCATGACCAATCCCGATCTCCAGCAGAGCCGGGCTGAGAAGAAACAGCAGGAGGAGAACCGCCACGCTCAGGATGCCGAAGAAACCAACGTTCCCCCACACATTGTGCACGGCTATGGCGCCAGTGATAGTGCCGATGGTGAGCAGAGCTCCTATTTTCAGGATCCGCTGTCTGAGGCGGATGAAAAAAGCCGAAGCGGCGGCCAGTACGGCGAACACATAGGCCAATGCAAAATCCCAGAGGAAAAAAACATCTTGAGTCCTGTGGAACAGGCCGCCCACCTCTTCGATGTTGTAGAGCCAGATGCCGAGGATTGGAAGGGGCACCAGCATCAGGGAGGTGAGCAGCCAATCCCTTCTTACGACCCTAATCGTGGTAGCGATGATGAGGGAGCCCGCGAAGGCATAAAAGGTCCCCAGAAGAACGAGCGCCCATGGGGGCGGAAGCTCACCGCTTCCGCCCACGAGGTAAGCAATGGCCGACATGAGCACGCCCCGTGTCTGGTAGCCGACGACCAGAAAGGGAAAGAGGGAGTATCCTATCCAGGAGTAGAGCCAGTTGGGCTTTCCGCGCCACCAACCGTAGAGCGTCACACCAACGATGGTCAAGAAAACCGCCGGCGCGATCACCGGATGGCGCCACAGATGGAGAGAGAAGAGAAAGGCAACGATGAGATGGGGCAGCGCGGCGATCACCGCATCGAGCCAGCTCCCCTGACTGTAAGCCTCGTACATCAATCGGGCCACAACCTTCGCCCGCCCGAATGATCTTATGGCGCCTCTTGTCGCCTCCTGTTCTGATTGGCCTTGCTCGGCGAGATCCGCCACCTTCTCCTGGAAGTAGGTGTAGAGCTCGCTAATGACCCGCCTTTCGTGCGGAGGATCCAGGTAGAGGTGAGACCTAACCTCCTCCAGGTACGCCCTCAAATCTGAAGATTCCCTGATTGCCATGGGAGTGACTAGGCTCCGGCCGATCCAAAGATGAGCTCCATCGCACTGGCAAAAGACTTCCACATCGTCACTTTATTCCTCAATAGCTCCTTGCCTTTTGGGGTTATGCGGTAGCATCTTCGCTCCTGGCCGTTCGGCATTGTCTGCCATTTGCCCTCGATGAGGCCGTCGTTTTGGAGCTTGTGAAGCGCCGGATAGACAGTTCCCTCTTTGAAGCGGAAAAATCCACCGCTCCTCTCCTCAATGTCCTTGATCAGCCTGTAGCCGTATGCGGCTTTTCGCTCATTGATGAGGAATAGCAAAATCGATTCCGTATTGCCCCTGAGGAGCTCCGGATCACACTCTAAAGTATCATCTGGCATCTCGAGCCCTTCCGCCTCCCGAGTCTAAGGTATCCCCCCTACCTTGTCAAGCTATGCAGGGTCCGCCTCGAGCGTATCGAAGCTCAGACAGGCACCTTTTGAATGGCCTCCTCGGTAAGTCGTCTCGTCGACCTGTCTATCTCGAAGATATCGTCGAGGGAGGGATCGGAGATGTTCTGGGTTTTACTCATCATTCTCTCGATGAACTGGGGAATCTCCACGAACCTTATCCTTTCCCGCAGAAAGGCATCCACCGCAACTTCATTCGAGGCGTTCAAAACCGCCGGCATGATCCCCCCCTCCCTGCCTGCCTCTATGGCCAGCCTGAGACACGGGAAGAGATCGACTCTCGGCTCTTCGAAACTAAGCTGCCTCTTCGCTACAAGATCCAGGAAGTCGTATCTTCCTGCAAGCCGCTCGGGGTAGCTCAGAGCGTAGAGTGCAGCTAATCTCATATCATTGACGGAGAGCTGCGCGATCATGCTCCCGTCTACGAACTCCACGATAGAGTGCACAATGCTCTCCCTGTGAATGATCACATCGATCTTGTCGTAAGGAAGGTCGAAGAAGTGGTGCGCAACTATAACTTCCAGGCCTTTGTTCATCAGTGTGGCAGAATCAACTGTGATTTTGCTGCCCATGGACCAGGTCGGGTGGCGGAGGGCATCCCGCCAGCTCACGCACTGCAGCTCTTTACTGTCCCGCACATCGCGAAAGGCTCCGCCCGAGGCGGTGAGAATGATGCGTCTTATGGAGGCACTCCGCTCTCCGTTCAAGCACTGGTGAATTGCCAGGTGCTCGCCATCGAGAGGAAGGAAAAGCGCCGCGCTCCGCCTCGCCTCTCTCATCAGGATTTGGCCGGCAATAGCAAAGGATTCCTTGTTCGAATCCAGGACTGTTTTCCTCGCCTCTATCGCTCTGAGAGTCGGTCTCAGACCGGCGGAACCCGGTATGGCGATCACGACTACATCGGCTTCTTCGACTCCGGCCAGCTCCTCGAGTCCCTCGGAGCCCTCCAACAGCATGACGTTTCGCTCGAGAAAAGCACTGTTCAGCCCGGCGGCCAGACGCTTGTCGGCGATACAGGCGTATTTGGGTTTGTATCTTTCGATCTGCTCGATGATCTTATCGACACTCCGATAGGCGGAGAGACCAACTATGGAGTATCTCTCCAGGTACTTCTCACCTACATCCAGAACCTGACCCCCGATCGAGCCTGTTGATCCCAAAACCGCTACTCTTTTCATTATCCTATCCACCCTCTTTGCTTTGTCATCTACTGATTACCGACAGCTGCGAGGACTCAACGCCGCATCCGAGTGCAATCCTTTCGAGAGCAAAGGCCAGATTGACCTCGGTGTCGATACACCCATCTTTGGTCAGAGGCACGACAACGATTTCAGGTACGGGACCTCTTCCGGCAAAGGCCGATGCCACACCTTCGACCCCTTCCTCGAGCTCCTTGTCGCAGGCCACTGCGAGAATAGCACGAGGCTTGGTCTCCCTCACATACTCGAGAGCCAGCCTTCCGCCGGGGGCCACACACACCCCCCTGTATCCGAGGGCCAGGGCTTTGCGTCTAAGTATGTTGACCGGACACCTCTCATTGCATTCCTGGCATTCGAGACCCTTGGGTCCATATTGGGCCCGGCAACTCGCAGCACGACGCAGGCAGTGGGGCAGGAGCAGGATCCTATCAGACGGATCAATGTCTGCGAGCCTTCTCTCCGCTTCGCTAAGCGGCTCCCTTTCACCTTGCTTCTCTCCATAGTCTACAGACGATCGGTAGTAGGCCGACAGAGCCAGCAGCGGGAAATAGATCCTGTAGAGGCCGTATCTGAGGTAGAAGACTCTGGGAAAGCCGGTTCCCGTGTAATATTCTTCCTCCCAGGCTCCATCCTGCTTCTGGGTTCTCACCAGGAAGTCGATACCCCGCCGAACCGCAGTGCTTTGGCCTTCTCCGGCAGCAACGAGACCCAGAACGGCCCATGCGGTTTGTGAGGCGGTGCTTTCGCCGGTGCCCTTTGCCCTGGGATTTGAATAGCTTTCACAGGATTCACCCCACCCCCCGTCGTCGTTCTGGCGAGATTTGAGCCACGAGACACCCCTCCTGATGCAGCCTCGATCATCGGCCTCGCCGATGGACTTCAGGCTGACAAGCACGAGAGATGTTCCGTAGATGTAGTTGACACCCCAGCGGCCGTACCACGCGCCGTCGCTTTCCTGAACCCTTTCGAGATAGCGAAGCGCCCGATCTATTCTGCTGCCATTCGTTCCCATTTTGGCCAGGAGCTCGATCACGTGGGCCGTGACGTCAGGGCTGGTTGGGTCGAGGGGAGTCATGAAATCTGCATAGGGAACGTGGCTCAGGATATTTCTGTTGTTGTCCCGATCAAAGGCTGCCCATCCGCCGTTTGCGCTCTGCATGTCCAGAACCCAGTGCAACGCTCTGCTTACGGCATTGAGCTTTTTCCGCTCCTCTTCATTCAAAAGCACCACGCTCATGAGAGCCCTTGGCACAATGGAGGAATCGTCAATATCGGGGTAGAGCTCGTTTTCGAATTCGAAAGCCCACCCTCCGGTATCGGTAGAGGGATTTTTGACTTTCCAATCGCCCCTCTTGGAAATTTCCTTTTTCAACAGCCACCGGGCGGCGCGGCGAAGTGAGGGATGGCCCGACGAAACTCCGGATTCACGTATAGCGAGAGTGGCCCATGCAGTATCCCAGATGGGGGAGGTGGCGGGCTGAAGTCTGAGAGCTTCAGAATCCTCGATGATAAAATCCTCAAGGCCTTGCATCCCTCTGGCAATAACGGGATGATCCAGAGAATAGCCGAGACTCTTCAAAGCGAAGAGCGAATAGACCCACGGCAGCATAATGCCGCCCCAGCTTCCGTCTGCCTCCTGGTGAGCGACAATCCATCTTTCAGCGGCTTCGAGCGCCATGCGGCGGACCGGTTTGAAGGGCAGCTTCTCGTACATCTTTAAGGATGAATCCAGTAGAAGAAAGAGACTCTTCCAGCTCAAAAGCTTCTCTATCTTGCCGAGCGAATAGTCTCTCTCTCGCTCATTCTCGGCGTATAGCTCGGAAATATTCACTGACTCCGGAACACGGAAGACAGGCCGGTTTGACAACAGGACCATTAGCGCCACGAG
>CAZLRN010000115.1:0-11250 GCA_964561715.1 uncultured Spirochaetales bacterium | reverse complement strand
TTCCATTTCATTCTGAGCGGCATTCCAGAGATGATCGTGGGTTTGATCGTTTTCGAGCTCTTCGAGGCCATAAAGATGCTCACGACGATCCGAGGCGTGTGCGGCAAGGCTCTCTCTGGCCCAGTTCGGAAAACAACGCGTGGAATCGTAGCCGGCGTTGTAGTGGCAGAAATTATCCGATAGCTCCCGCCTGGTAATGAGCTCTTCGAGAAACGCCTCTATCGAATCAAGCTCAGATTGGGATTTCAAGACCTCCAGCGCGACGCGCTGAGCGGAGATCTGGCCGAAGTGGAGGTAGGGTGATAGATTCGATTGGGAACCAAGATTTGGATTGTTTCGGTCTGAATAGTAGCGCGGCAGCCCTTCCTGAAGGAATTTCTCCAGCGTTTCATGGGCTGCGTCTTCTCCGGATTGAATCCATTCGATGGGGGGTGAAGAGTCATCACCTCTAATGGTCTTGATCACTTCTCTCCAATTGTTCTTAGGTTTGTCGCCCTTCCATGGGAAAGGGTGCTTTTTCAGCGGGATGAAGTCTTCCAGAAACGCCGAGAGCTTTTGTCTGACCTTGGGGCGGAACGTGTAGGCGGCATACTCCTGTTTGTCCGACACCTCCCAGCAGGGCAGGATATTGTGCGCGTCCACTTCGTATATGGGAAGGGAGAGCGCATCTGTCACACCTTTTTTCCAATGTCGCTTTATCTTGAGAGGATCGAAATCGGTCACAAGAGCCCCACCCGAGTGATGGCGTATAAACTTCGGGATCTCTTTATCCGGCTCACCGGTGAGCAGAAAAAGGGGGATGCCGTGTTGGGCTAGTCCTCGTTCTACCTGCTTGAGACCATCCAGCATGAACCGGTACTGCCTGAGGCATGATTCCAGAAAGCTCGGAACCAGGCAGAAGACGACCGCCAAAGGCGACCGATGTTCGATAGCGAGCTCCTGGGCAAAGAGCAGCGCCCAGTTGTCTCTCAACCGCTGATCCCGGCTCATCCAATAAATTGTCGGGCCCCCGCGATAGACGCCCTCTTTGAGTCTTCGAACACGCTGGGGATGTACACTACTTGGAGGAGCGTTTCCGACAGGATTCACGAGTGAGGAGAGAATGGAGCGCTGCTTCATTCTGCTTTCCGCCACATTTTATGAGGGGCTGCGGAAGGTGTCAACGAGAGTGATCGCGA
Organism: uncultured Spirochaetales bacterium; assembly: GCA_964561715.1. Taxonomy (GTDB): domain Bacteria; phylum Spirochaetota; class Spirochaetia; order SZUA-6; family CAZLRN01; genus CAZLRN01. The sequence continues at coordinate 10,072 of CAZLRN010000115.1, read as the reverse complement.
TTCCGAAAAACGTAAGCCTGGTCTGATCTGGTCATCATGGGTCTTCGATCCGCCGACGGAAGAGTAGGCGGTTAGTCTGTGCGAGAGTTGCTGGGAGCCGGTAATTTCGCTATATTGGCGTTTAACAAGAGAGGGGAGGTATTTTATGAGTTCGTGGAAGAAAACTCTTGGCTTTTTCCTTCTGTTTGCTCTTCTTTTCGCTCTGCAAACACCTTGGGCCGGAGGAACCAAGGAAGAGACAGGTGGAATCATGAAGATCGGCACCCAGCCTGTCAGCAATCTGGATCCCCACTTTGCGACAAGCATTGCGGACGTTTTGCTTATAGAGCAGGTTTATGACCACCTCGTCTATATCGATGAAAACAACAGGCCCGTAGCTGATCTGGCAACGAGTTGGGATTCACAGGACGGTAGGACGTGGACCTTCAACCTGCGCGAAGGGGTTAAGTTCAGCAATGGAGAGGATTTAACTGCCGAAGACGTGGTGTTCACGTTCGATCGTTTGAGAGATCCCGATGTCGGAACTCCGGTGGTGGCTCTCTACAAGAATATCAGCGAAGTGAATGCAATAGGCTCGAACAGGGTTCAGTTCCTCTTAGCTGAGCCGAATCCGGAGTTCCCCGCCGATGTGGGCGATTACCACGCCTGCATCATCCCGAAGGGCTCCAAGGATCCGGCCACTGAGCGCGTCGGAAGCGGAGCCTTCACGATTGCAGAATACTACCCGGAAGATCGAGCAATTCTCAAGAAGAATCCCAACTACTGGGGCAGAGACGAAAGCGGCCGACCTCTGCCGTACCTCAGCGAGCTGCATCTGATTTTTTCTCCGGACATAGGCGGCCAGATCGAAGCGCTCCGAGGGGGAGAGCTGCATTTTGTCGGCGGGTTGAGCTCCCAGTATGCCGACGTCCTAAAAGGTGATGCCAACACGAAGCTCGTTACCGTTAACTCCAACATGCACTGGGTGCTGCATATGCGCTCCGATGCGGGGCACCTCGCAGCGGACAACCGCGTTCGCAAAGCCCTCAAGCTCGGGACGGATCAGCAGGCTATTATCGATGCCCTCCAGCCGGGGCTTGCGGCGGCCGGTAACGGCTTCACTCCAGTGGGGCCGGCCTACGTCGACTATTACCTCGATAAACCCCATCGGAGAGATATGGCCAAGGCCAAGCAGCTTCTCGCCGAAGCGGGATACGGCGACGGCTTGAAGATCACGCTGCACGCCCAGAACCAGCTTGAGGTGCCTGCTATTGCAACTATCTGGAAGGAACAGATGGCTGAAATCGGAGTCGAAGTCGACATCGAAGTCATTCCTTCGGACGTGTACTACGGTGAGGGCGACAAGAGCTGGATGAAGACAGATTTTGGCATCACAGATTGGGGTTCTCGCGCGACACCGGTGACCTACTTCAAGCTTGCCTACACCAGCGAGGCGGCATGGAACGAGAGCCATTGGATCGATCCGGAGTTCGATGCGCTGACGGCCCAAATCGACAGAGAGATGGACAAGACCAGGCGCGTGCAGCTCTATAAAAGAGCCCAGGAGATCATGATCGAGCGAGGCCCGATAATCGTGGCTTATTTCAAAAAGGCTATTGCCGGCATCTCGAGCCAGCTGGAAGGAGTTACCCTGGCAGCCGACTGGGCGAGAACGCGCTTCTCAAAGGCCCGCTTCGTCAAGTAGAATCCGTCTGTCAGCTTCGCTCGCTATGGGCGGCGCTGACATTACTGTGGTGTGCATCATCTATATGTAATTTAGAGGTAGAGACTGGCAAAACGTAAGTTCGTTTCACTCTACGGGATGCGTCTCCTGCGTCATCCCACGGCTCTTGTAGGTACCCTCCTCTTTTTTGTCTTTCTGATTCTCGCCGCGATTGGCCCTCTCGTCGCTCCCTATGGGTTTAAGGAACAAAACATCGAAGATCGCCTCAAACCACCATCAGCGGATCACCTCTTTGGCACTGATCAGTACGGCCGTGATGTGATGAGCCGCATTCTGGTTGGAACCAGAGGCATATTCCTGCTCGGTGGTACCGGAACAATCTTGGCCGCTTTGGTTGGAATCAGCATCGGCCTCTTTTCGGGTTACTACGGCGGGCTCTGGGATGAGATTGTGATGCGGGTTTTAGAAATTTTTCTCTCCTTTCCCTCGCTTCTTCTCGCTCTCGTTCTGCTCTCCACGATCGGCCCTTCGACCTTCAGCCTCATCCTTGTCATGGTGATTCTCTACGTTCCCATACTTGCCAGGGTGACACGAAGCATGGTGCTGGATCTCAAGACCAAGGAGTTTGTGGAGGCGGCAAAGATCCGGGGTGAGAGAGATCTCTACGTTCTCTTTCGGGAGATTTTGCCCAATGCCATGGCCCCATTGCTAGTCGAGGCTTCCATGCGTTTTTCCTACTCCATCTTTCTTGTGGCCTCTCTGGGCTTCCTTGGTTTGGGCGTACAGCCGCCCTCTCCCGACTGGGGATTACAAATCAACGAGGGCCGAGGATGGCTGGCAATGGCGCCCTGGACTCTGCTCTTTCCAGCCGCTGCGATCTCTCTTCTTGTTATTGCGACCAATCTCATGACAGACGGGCTGAGGCAGATCCTGACGCCCGGGGTGGGCAGGAAGTAGGATATGGCACCGACTCTCGAGATAGACGGCCTGACCGTAGGCTACGAGACCGAGATTGGCCTCCTAAAGGCTGTTCGCGGTGTTTCGCTTTCGATACCGGCTCGAAAAAGCCTGGGATTGGTGGGGGAGTCGGGATCTGGGAAGTCAACGCTTGCGATGAGCGTGCTTCGCTACCTCTCCCCAAATGGGAGGGTCTTGGAAGGGCGCATTCTTCTTTCCGGTGTCAACGTTTTGGAGCTGCCGGTCACTGAGATGCGGAAAATCTGGGGCGCCAAGATGGGGGTTATCTATCAAAATCCCCAAGCAGCACTCAATCCTTCCATCCCTATCGGACGTCAGCTGTCAGAGATGGCCAGGCTTCACCTTGGTAAGAGCCACTCACAGGCTAGCAGTTTGACGATGCACATGCTGGAAAAGGTGGCCATGCCTGATCCTCAGTCCGTGATGAGAAGGTTCCCCCATCAGCTCTCCGGCGGAATGCTCCAGAGATGCATCATTGCGATGGCTCTGATGACGAATCCGGAGCTGCTCATCATGGATGAGCCGACAACCGCCCTCGATGTGACAACCCAGGCGGTTGTGCTGGATCTCGTCTCCGATCTGAAGCGGGAGTTCGATTCTTCCATACTCTACATTACCCATGATCTGGCCGTGATTGCTAAGATCTGTGATTACGTCGGTGTTCTTTACGCTGGAGAGATTATGGAGCTGGGATCTACCAGCGCCCTCTATCGAAAACCGCATCACCCCTATACGGAAAAGCTTCTGGGATGTGTTCCCGATATAGACCGGCAGGGAGGAGAGCTGATCAATATCCCGGGATTCATTCCTCGTCTGGAGGAATTGCCGGCAGGCTGCGTCTTTGCACCCCGATGCGATCTGGCGCAGGATCGGTGTCGGGCGTCCAAGCCTCCTCTGATGGACGCCGAGAAAGGCCGCAGCACAGCCTGTTGGCGATGGAGAGACCTCCTTCGTGGCGAAGGCAAAGCAAAGGAAGCCATCCGGGTCCGACCGAAGGTTTCCGGAGAACCGGCGGAGCTTCTACGCATCGAAGAAGTAAAAAAGCTTTTTCCGGTATCTCGACGAAGGTTGGCCGCTCTCGGAAAGGGAGCAAAGCGGGCGATCAGAGCTGTGGATGGGGTAAGTCTCGAGGCAAGAAGGGCTCAGACCGTCGGAATCGTCGGTGAGAGCGGGTGCGGCAAAACGACTCTCTTGAGAACGGTAATTGGTCTGACGCCCCCTACCTCAGGAAGGATCATGCTCGAAGAGGTTCCCCTGCAGCCCACGACTGCGGCGAGGCCGCGGAGCACCTTGAAACGGCTTCAGATGGTCTTTCAGAATCCCGATGCTTCGCTCAACCCAAGGAGCACTGTTGCCAGCGCAATCCGAAGGCCGGTGAAGCAGTTGCAGGGTACGGGCAGGGAGGAGGTCTCATCGAGAGTGCACGAGCTCCTCGACGCTGTCAATCTCTCGGCCAGCTATTACGATCGTCTTCCTGCGGAGCTCAGCGGCGGCGAAAAGCAGAGGGTTGCCATTGCGAGAGCTTTTGCGTCGAACCCGGAGCTGATCCTGCTGGATGAGCCGGTATCGGCCCTGGATGTCTCGGTTCAGGCTTCGCTGATGAACCTGCTCCGCGAGCTTCAATCGAAAGGGGGGACGACCTATCTGTTCATCTCTCACGATCTTGCCGCCGTCCGTCATCTGTCGGACTGGCTTGCCGTGATGTATCTGGGTCGTATCATCGAGTGGGGTGGGGCTGACAGGGTTTTCCGCCCTCCCTTCCATCCCTATACAGAAGCGTTGCTCTCTGCGGTTCCCACAATCGATCTAGAGGACAGAACCCGAAGCATTCGGCTAGAGGGAATTGTTCCCAGCGCTATGGAGATCCCCGGGGGCTGTCGCTTTCACACCCGCTGTCCCCGAAAGATCGGCCGGGTTTGCGAAACCAAGGAGCCTCCCCGGCAAGCGCGAGGGGGTGGACACTGGATAGACTGCCATATACAGCTGGAAGATTTGGCAAGACTGCAGAGTTCGGCGGAAGGGGCCTTCGAAGAGGGCATCACATGATCACTTTTATTATCCGGCGCCTTGGATTTGTTTTCGTGTCTCTCTTCGTGTGCTCGCTGCTCATATTTGTGGCTACCCAGATTCTTCCAGGTGATGTAGCTACTCATATTCTTGGACGCTACGCTACGCCCGAAGCGCTGCGCAACCTTAGGCATGAACTCGGTCTCGACCGTCCGGCGTTGGTTCAGTATCTGAGCTGGCTGGGGGATTTTTTGCGGGGAGATTGGGGAACATCATTGAGCACTGGATCTCCAGTATTGGGACTGGTCATGCAGAGGCTGCGGAACTCGGCGATGCTGGCCCTGGTGAGCCTGGCCATGTACGTTCCCCTAGGCATCCTGCTGGGGGTGATCGCGGCGCTCAGGCGAAACAAGTTGAGCGATCAAATCATCTCCATCACCTCCCTTGCATTTATTGGGCTTCCAGAGTTCGTCACAGGTGTTGTTTTGATATCCGTTTTTGCCCTCCAGCTTCGGGTGCTTCCGGCAAGCTCCGCCATACCGCCCAACGCCGGGTTTCTTCAAGCCCTGCCCCGGCTGATCCTTCCAGGTATCACTGTTTCGCTGGTAAGCCTGGCGTACGTGACTCGTATGACCCGCTCCAGCACGGTAGAGGTTCTGGAAACAGACTATGTCAGAACCGCCTACCTCAAGGGCATGCCCCCCGCAAAGGTGCTTTTTGTTCACGTGCTGCGTAATGCCCTGCTTCCCACTATTACGATCGTCGCCATTGGAATCGGCTGGCTCATCGGAGGGCTTATTGTAACGGAATCCCTTTTCAGCTATCCGGGTCTGGGGCGGCTGCTTCTGTTCGGGATTCAGCGCCAGGATCTGCCGCTGATGCAGGCTACGACGATGTTGATCGTTTTGGTTTTCAGCTTGACGAATCTGATAGCGGATATTCTCTACGCTTATCTCAATCCCAGAATACATTACCGATAGAGACTCATTTGCAGCTCCTACTAAATATCGTATATTGGTACTGCTGTGCGGGAAGCGGTCAAGGCGGCAAAAAGAATCGTACTTAAGCTCGGAACCCGGGTTCTCACTGAGAACGACAACACCCTCTCATCGTCGGTTCTCAGGAATATTGTGAAGCAGTCCTGCGAGCTCATAGGACAGAAGAAGGAGCTTGTGATTGTCAGCTCCGGCGCCATTGCCTTGGGTTTGAGCAGAATGGGACTTGACCAGCGACCCAGGGAGATCAATCTTCTCCAGGCAGCTGCATCTCTGGGGCAGAGCCGGCTCATGCAATCTTATGAGTCCGAGTTCGAGTCCTACCGCTGCGAGACAGCCCAGATTCTTCTGACCCTCGAGGATATCCAGGATCGAGACCGTTATCTCAACATTCGAAACACCATTCTGACTCTATGGGAATACAGCGCCGTGCCCATCGTGAATGAAAACGATACCGTGTCCTTCGAAGAAATTACTCTGGGTGACAACGACATGCTGGCCGCTCACCTCTGCAACATGATTGACGCCGACCTTCTCGTGCTCTTGAGCGATATCGATGGACTCTATGATCGAGACCCAAAGGATGCAGGAAATGCGCAGATCATCAGAAATGTGGAGAGGATCACTGACGATCTCGTCCGCTTTGCCCGAGGAAAGGGCTCTACGGTATCTTCCGGTGGAATGGAATCGAAAGTACGGGCCGCCCAGATAGCAACACGCGGTGGAATCGGGGTGGTGATCGCTAACGGAAAGACAGTCGATCTGATCAAGCTTCTGGAGGGAGAGGAGCTGGGAACCTTTTTTATTCCGAGAAAGCGGCGCATCAAAGGACGAAAGAAGTGGATTGCCTTCAATCCCAACGTCGAGGGGAAAATCTTTATAGATTCCGGAGGCGAACGGGCCATTACCGACAGCAGGAAATCTCTTCTTCCGGCCGGGGTTACCGGCATAGAGGGTAGCTTCAAGATGGGCAGCAATGTGGCGATATTGAACGAGAAAGGCCGCGAGATCGCAAGGGGCCTGACCAACTTCTCCAGTGAGGAGCTCGAAAAGATAAAGGGACTTCAGAGCAACAAAATTGCCCAGGTTCTCGGTGCTGCGAACTATTTCGAAGAGGTGGTTCACCGGGACAACATGGTTATCCTTTGCGACTAAGAAGTCTAGCGACTAAGAAGTCTAGCGACTAAGAAGTCGCTTTATGATTAGGAAATCTCTAGCGACAAGGGAGTCGCTTTATGATTAGGAAATCTCTAGCGACTAAGAAGTCAGACCCTAATAGAAAATCTGTTCACTAAAGTTGCTAAATTTATGTTAATTTATTAAGTTTAGTTGCCAAATTTAAGGCTTTTGCCCGGCAAGCTGCTTGCTTTGGAATCTGCTTAGGGCAGTATCAGGTCTGGATCAAATTCCGCTTCGAGTTAGCGAATCCAGAATGAATATAAACTCACTCAAAACCATAGCTGTAGCACCCCATATCTTGTAATCCCGGAACTGAAAATAAGGCACCTCTCTCTCGATTTCCTTCTGATGCCAGATCTCCCGCTTTGCAGATTGTGCGAGAGAATGCAAAGGTATCTCGAGAATCTCCGCCACCTCCTTCGGATTGGGTACAAAGGCTGGCCTTTCTGCGGCCCAAGCCACAACGGGATGTATAACGTGGTTGCTGGAGAAAACGCGAAGCGGCGTAAGCCTTCCGATTGTTCGGACTGACTCAGCGGGTACGGCGAGCTCCTCCTCTGCCTCTCTCAGGGCGCCCTGTTCGATGGTTTCGCCTCTGATAGTCCTTCCCCCAGGAAACGAAATCTGCGAGCTGTGAGTGGTCAGATGTGCAGTGCGCTGTGTCAGAACGATATAGAGGTGTTCACTGCAGTTTCGAAGCGGTGGTCTTTTACTATGAGGGTATACCAGAACAAGCACAGCCGCCTCGGCTGGAGGCTTGCGCCTCTGAATGTGAGGCTTGAGCCGGCGCGGACGAGGCGCCATGAGAAACTGAGCTTTCCGCCCGGGGAGGGCCGCCTTGAGGCGGCGGCTCATTAATTCGGGAAAGGAATCGATCGGGACGCTCTCAGTCTCCATGAGATCGGCTAAGGGCTCTCCATTGGATCCAGGGCTACAGTTCGGTTTTCATCAACCGCTTCGATCACCGCGAGAAGCAGCCTGAGTGATCTCTTGGCGTCGACTCCTGGGGTTCGAGGTTCCTCCTCCCCGGTGATGACGCGGCAGAAGTGCCGCATCTCTTCAAGGTGGCAGTCGCGAAAAGGCGTGGCAAAGGCTGTCCTGTTTTTCTTTCGGTCGTAGTGACCCTTCTCGACAGGTTCCCAGGTTACCCTTTCGAAGAGGTGTCTGTGCCGTGTCGACGCCATGGAAGAGCAGTTGAAGGAGATAGTGGCGCGAGATCCGTAATACACATCGGTGTACTCGCTGAAGGTCTGCCCGCAATCGGTCAGAAGATATGTTCCGGCGCTTCCGTTTTGCATTTCGAAGCTCACCGCTGCGGTGTTCTCCACCTCGTAGCCACGGAACGTGTTGGACTTCAATCCCGCTACTCGGCTCACCTCCCCGCAGAGGAACCGCAACCGGTCGACATCGTGGATGCCGTTGCTCATGAGGGGGCCGCCGGCCGTTGCACGACGGTGGCGCCAGTCTTCTCGGAAATAGGAAGGGTTTTTCACCATGGCGCTGGTCAGTTGGAAGCCCGTTATTTCTCCCAGCTCGCCGGATTTTATCATCTCTCTGGCGTGTTCCACATTGGGATCAAATCTATGCATATGGCCCACGAGAAGGCGGACGTTCCTTCGCTCCGATTCGTCGATCAGGAGATCTGCCTCCTCGAGTGTAGATGTTATGGGCTTTTCCACTAAGAGGTGAATACCTCTTCTGGCAAAGGCCAGACCGATCTCCGCATGCAGGTGGGGAGGAACCGCTATGACGGCTCCATCGATCTCCTCCCGGTCCAGCAGCTCGTTGTAGTCCTGATAGAGCTTCAGCTGATTTTCAGCTGCGAAATCTTTGAAGGACGGACTTAAGTCGCAGACAGCCGCCAGTGTTGCGGATACTTGCTTGGAAAGAATGTTTTGAGCATGTTTCATGCCGAAATTCAGTCCGACAACGGCAAGGCGAGGCTCCCTCATGCAGACTGCTCCTTCATCATTCCAGTTGGCTTTTGGCGTATTCGGCCTTATCCAGCCACTCCTGGTTGAGTGTGGCTCCCCAGCCGGGTCCCTGAGGTATCGGCACCTCTCCGTTCCTGGCTTCGAGGGCCGGCTCAAAGAGGCCTTTGACCCACTCGACCTCTTCGATGGAGAACTCCATGAAAGGCCCGGCGTTGGGAATGGCCCCCAGCATGTGCAGGCTGAATACGGTGAGGAGCGACTTCTGCGCTACGTGAGGGGTGCAGGCTTTTCTGGCCTCTTCGGCCATCTTGGCCACCCGGAGAATCCGGGTCAGTCCCCCGACGTAACACAGGTCGGGCTGCACGATGTCAACAGCGTTCATTTTGATCATCCGCCGGAACTGAGCCAGGTCGACATCCTGCTCTCCGCCGGCAACATCGATGTCCAGAGCTGCAGCCGTCTCGGCGGTCCATTCCAGCTCCCAGTAGGGGCAGGGCTCCTCGAAGTGCATGTAGCCGTTGTTCTCGAGGATTCGTCCCACCTCGATGGCCTTTTTCGGTGTGTAGCAACTGTTGGCGTCGGCGTGCATGGCCACCGACTCGCCCACCGCCTGGCGTACGGTCGGGATGATCTTTTCGGTTCGTCCCGGCCACTCATCCTGATCGTGTCCGGCCCTGGCGCCCAGGCGAATCTTGAAGGCCCGGAATCCGTGAGAGTCCATCAGTCTCTTGAGCCGTTCGCCCTCGTCCTCAGGAGTGATTTTACGGCTCATGCTGGAGCCGTAAACGGCGATGGACTTCTTTTTTCCGCCTAAAAGCTCACACACGCTTTTGTTCTCTCGTTTGCCACGCATGTCCCACAGGGCCGTGTCGATTCCCGCAGTGGCGCGGCAGACATAGGACCACGGAAATTTGAGATTGGCTTCGACACAATTGTCGACAATGGATTCGATGTCCTCAGGATTTCTCCCCAAGACATGGGGTGCGATCTGGCGGTGCAGAACGCGTGCGGTGATATCGGCGTTGGACCAGGCTGTCTGACCGATTCCCTCCTGCCCGTCATCAGTCGTAATCTTGACAAAGCAGACGTTTCGGGTTGTGTAGGTTTCGATTCTCGTGACTTTCAAGAGATTATCTCCTCATGTTTGTGGTCTGCAGGCAGCATTCTATACCATTTTAAGGATGGTGAGCCAGGCTCTTGCCCGCCGTGCATACCACACCGAGAGAGGAGGTGCAATAGGTGTGGGCTTCACGTATCAATGGGGTGGCAATGCCAGAATAGGCAAATCCCCTTGACAAGTTAGTTTTAAGCGGCAT
>CAZLRN010000114.1:9172-11287 GCA_964561715.1 uncultured Spirochaetales bacterium | reverse complement strand
TCGGCGTACTGATTGGCGGAGAGAAGGATCGTCTCTCCTGTCTCGTGCTTGGTGTAGGCGATTTCTCCCTCAAAGACAAAGGCTTCTTCAACATTTTGTGCCCCTAGTATCTGCCTCTGCATGCCAAAGTCAGTTCCCCGAACGCCACACGTGGCGGATACGCCTCTAAAGATGTATTTTTCTTCTCCCGATATCCGGGCCGCGATGGCCCGAAATTTTCCGAAGCCTAAATTGAAATTATTCGAGGGGGCCTCGTTGAGGCCTTGAAGGCTTTCGACTTTGAAATTGGTGTTCTCTGCAACCTTGATAATAGTACCGTTCCCCTCCAACAGGAGCTCAGCGGAATCGTCGTCTCCTGTGACAAGAGTCCATAATAGCGGCACGGTATCTCCGAAGCTGAGTTCCTCTCCGGACTTCTCTTCGCTTCCGTCTTCGCTGACCAGCCTCAAATCTCCACTGTTGTTCTCAAAAAAGGCAAGCACAACTTTCGGTTGCTGTGCCGCCAAGGGTAGTGCAATCAACACTAGGGCGCCCAGGATGATAAGGGTTATTAAAGGTCTGCTAAACCGATGGTTCATCAATATCCTCCCGCCCTAAAAAAACTGGATCGAGGTTTGCAGCCCGGATGATGTTTCGGGATTTTCCCAATTGTCTTCGCTGAATCTCATTTGATAGAACAGGGATATGAGGGCAGGACCTGTTCGATAGTTGAGGGTGGCCCGTGCTATAGCTCCCTCCGGGCTACCTAGATCTGCGAACTCCCGCAGGAATAGCTTCTCATAGCTGATGTCAAAGAAGAATCCCGGAATAAGACCTTCCTTTAGGGATAAAGAGCCTCGAAGGTGGGGGTAGTTGAGGAAATTGCTCTCGTTATCGTCGATTTTCGCAAAAGGCCCCTCAACAGTTACGAGCAGAACAAGGAGATCCTTCAATACGCTGAGCCCTAGAGTTCCGAGCCAGCCTGTCCAGCCAGGGCTACTCAAATCCCCCTCTATCAAGGCAAAACGCCCCGGTCTGCTGATATCGTAGGATGAATCGAAGAAGACCGGAAGAAAATCGTCTCCTATTAGCCTGATCTGAGCTGCATAGAGAATTATGTGGATGAGCCGTCCATCGACTCCAACAGCGCCCCCCAAAGATTTGGCTTTGAGCGTTGCGATGTCGCCAAATACATCCATGGTGATAACGGAGGTGTTGATGAGTGGAATCCGCACGTCACCTCCCAGAGCCCACATTTTTGCTTTTTCAGGGTCGATTCCGACGAGCTCGGCTCCAGCTTTCTCATCAGAGTCAGCGTAGCGGAAAGGGTCTGTATCGGCTGCGAAAGTTGCGCCGAGCTCGAGGTTTTTAAGGATGGGAACACTCGTCAGCACGAGGGGGCGTAAGTAGAGCCTTCCCCCCATTACATCAAAGCTCGAGAGATCTCCAATGTGGGATTCGAGCCCAAGCAGTGGAAAATTGAAGAGCTCCCCATCGAGATCAAAGGTTAGGCCTAAGATACGCCTCTCAGGAAGGAATAGGGTATTCGAATAGGCGCCCATTATGAAGCCGTTGCCGAGAGTGGCGTCGTCAATTGATCCCAACTTGATGTAGAGCGGTTCGCCCTTGAATCCGTAGCGAATATATCGGAATTTCTGGAGGTAGAGAGCGGCGATTCCCTGAAAGGTTGGATCTTCAGGCACCCAATCCTCTTCGTTGAGGTTGAATGTGCCATTGGCGAAGTTAAACCTCAGAAACAGGTCGAAGGCGATGCCGAACTTGCCGAAAGTTAGCTCCGGCATAGGCGATATACGCTGATACGCCTGCTCTCCATAGCCATCAACGCCAAATCCCATAGCCATCGAGAAGGGCGACTTTGCCTCAGTCAAATCCTCCTGAGCCCCAAGCGGGATCGGTAAGAGCAAACTCACAGAGCAAATTATGAGGATCAATCCAGCTAAGTTGATATATGAGAGGGATTTACGTCTATTAGCATTCGCGATGGAGCGGAGCTGCTTTCCGGGGGAGGAGCACACGTATCCCATCAATGACCTCCACTTTACTGCAGTTTCGAAGCCGCACATCGGGTGGGCGGGCTCAGTCGGACGGGCTCAGCCGCCCACGCCGCACCCGCAC
>CAZLRN010000114.1:0-9072 GCA_964561715.1 uncultured Spirochaetales bacterium | reverse complement strand
CATCGGGTGGGCGGGCTCAGTCGGACGGGCTCAGCCGCCCACGCCGCACCCGCACCGCTGCTTTGCAGGCGGTCATGGATACCGGCTGTGCCTTTTAGGCTTCGAAACTTGCACCTTCGGTGCTTGGGTAAAAGCCGCCGCTTCGGCGGCGGTGCGTCGCTACGACCGCTGCCTTGCGGATAGCTTTTACTACTTTCAATATAGTCCGTATCGGCTAAAACATCCAGATCATGAACTCAAAACTCTACTTTGGCCTCAATAAGGGCGATAAAGCCATATCGGTAGATATTTTCTCGATCATCCTGGACCGGATAGGACTCGATATCGAATCCGATTCCAACATTGGCACGAACAAAACCGTGATCCGGAAACCGGAGAGCCGTCTCGTGACTTGCCACCAGGGTGACGGGGTGAACAGTCCCTTCAGGGTTCAGATTGTGGAAGACTAGTGAGAGGCGCTCTTCGTGAGAGACAAATCCTGTTTTTGTGATCTCTCTGCTCAGCAGAGGAAGTGGGATACCGTTTTGGGGGTAGACGAACCAGTTGAAGCCTATCTGCGTATCCGTTGAGATCGCGGGGACCTCGTTATTTTCGTGTTCGATAGTTGTGTAGTTTGTGAGAGTAAAAATATTCCCTCCCCAGCCTTCGAAAGAGAGGAACTGCTCGATACGGTACGATTCGGTCTCGAGTTGATGTAGTTCATCGTAAAGAAGACTCGTGGCAAATCCTGTAGAAAACTCATCAACGGTATAAAAGCTGAATGTGGGGTAGACGCCAAACTGCCCAAAGAGATTGATGGCATTGGTCCTGTATGAAAAATCATAGCTGTGAAGGAACTCGTAGAGATCTCCGCTCTTTTCAAATGAACGACCAAAGGCAAAATCCATTTCGCTCGGTAGCAGGAGACTACTCCAATGGGAGGGGACTCTGCGGGAAAGACCCAAAGTAGCCTCGGGATGGTAGATAGCGCTATTCAGATTCTCTGTCCTGGATTTGAACGCCTTTTTTGCTTCCTGCGAATAAAACTCTTTTATCGGCGGCTGGTCGAAGATGTAGGATTGAGTCGAAAATCGATAATACATCGTGCCGTAGTCATCCAAAATAGTTCCAGGTTCGGGTTCATCGTTGGTCCCTTCCCAATTTCTGACATATCCCGGCGTGAGAGTGAGCCCCATTTCCTTTGAAATGGAGATGGGCAGGGAGAACTCGTAAGAGAGAGAGTTGAATTGATCCCTCTCGGTCAGGGCAATACCGGTGCTCCTGTAGGAAGCGGTGCTTCCAATCTCGAATCCGACCGGAGCAGGCAAAAGGCCCACGGCCAAGCTGGAGTTGGCCGAACGCTCGAGGTCTTCCCCTGCGAACCTAGGAGCCACAAAGCGATAACCAAGAATCCATGATGAGAAATAGTTGGTTTCTTCGTGCTCGTAATCCGTGGTAGTTTTCGAAAAATCAGATCGCAAGCTCAAATTAGACCAACCTGGAGGCGGCACCGAAACGGAGCCCTCCCAGGTCTGGGTGAGGAACATGTCCTGTGAAAATGACTCAGTCTTGACACCGATCTGTCCGGACTCTGTGACTTTCAAAGTGAGGGAGTCGCTCCGGTTGAACTCTGTTCCATCCTCTTGGTCCCGGAGGTAGTAGAGATCCGAAAAATGAATAAAGCTCTCTCCGCGTGGAATGTCCAGCCTGTGGCCGCCGGAAATCCAGAACAGCTCGTCAATGCCCAGAACTTCGAGGTCCAGGTCGAGCTGGGTAAAGAAGAGCCCGAAAGAGACGTTGGTCTCCGAGAAGGTGTCCCAAGATACTTCGGGCCTTCCGTAGAGCGGCGAGAATCCGGGACTGATAACGTGCGTGGTTTCGCTGATCGTGAGATCGGATATAAAGGGGACATCGCCGATCAAGAGGTTGGTTCCCGGCCAGGACATGGTCGTCGTGGCTGCGATGGCTCCGCCGAATGCTCCTTCGGGTTCCTTCATGTGAAGCTCGTCGAGATAGATCGTGCCGTCCGAATAGCCCTGCATCTTTACTTCGAAACGTGAGAGGTTTTTGTACCTGCTGTTAATGGATACTGCGGCATCGAGGGTGGTGCTGCCCCATTTGACCTTTTTCCCTTTGAGATCAACGGTTACTTTCTGCCAAGCGTCGGAATCTGGGGGTTCGAAGCTCCAAGTCACGCCCCTCCCATCAGGATCCAGAAAGGAGAAGGTGAGCCTATACGTATCCGATGGAATTTTATTCAGGCTCAAATCGGGCGTGCGTATGTAGTAGACGAGCTCCTGGTATCGGATTCCCTCGGTCCCGTTGTTCGGGAATCCTCGAATGGTCCAGCTTTCCCCCAAAGCGTATCCGCTCCAATCCACCTCCAAAACCTTCTGGATTTCACCGAATCCGTGAAAGACGTCCTTCACTTCCGAGAAGGCATCCTCCAACCTCTGAGGCGGCTCGTCTTTTGAGGCCGATTCCCTTATCTCGCGTGTCTCCACGTTGCCTGCACTAGAGCTATTTTCCTTGATTCCAAAGATCGACCCGGCCAGAGTTAGCTGATCTATGAGAAACCTTCCCGTGCTCGCAGCAGCCCCTTTGTTGGCAAGGATGATTCTCACCGATCTTGTGCTCTTCAGCTTGAGCTTCTCCTGATCAGTGTCGATATAGCTTTTAGCCTTGCTCCAGGCCAAGTTTGAGGTAATGTCCTTGACGAGTGGCTTGGCTATTGGACTGCTTTCGGCGGTAAGAACTGTTTCCGTGATTTCTATTTTGGCCGGATCCTCGTTTTTGCCTCCATCTAAATTTTTGTTTCCGTCTACGTCCTCGGAGTCTATTTGGAAGTTGCCCTCCATTTTGGGGCCGCCTCCAACAAACAAAGTTCCCACGTTTACGTCATTGAACGCAAATCCGCTTGATGAAGGGGAGGTCTCCTCGTCCAGCTGTCCATCGTTGTCCAGGTCCTCGTCGATTTCCCCGATCTGGAGATAGACGTCTATGTCCCCACCGTTGAAGTCTATCATTTTGTAGGAGAGCAGTATGGCCTCGATTGTCGAAAGGTCTGAGATACCCATGCCGGGCAGAGGAGGAAGCTGTACCCCCACCCATTCGTCGCTATCCAGTTCAAAGTCGAGGGCAAGGCTTTGGTCGACTTCGTCACTGGAGCTGTCCGCTACGTTGTAGGGCCCAGGCTTGGAGCCGCTTACATAATCAAAGATTTGTTCCGATGGAGGCGTCCAGTCTGGTCCCTGGAGTACGGCTTCTCCAAGCAGACCGTATTGCCTGTAGTCCTTGTAGTAAAGCTTACCCCTATCGGCTTGATCAACGGTTGGAAGAGAAGTCGCGAATTCTGAATCATCGTCGGGCGCGCTGGAAGGATAGGCCAGGTCCTCCGAGAGGGAGACCTCTATGCCGGTTTCTTCCATGCTCAAAAGGCGAAAAATCCCGGTCGTGTCAGGGTGCGTATAAGAGACGGCAGCCGAAACATCGTAGGTTAGATAGTCATACTCGGCATTTAAGCGCATCGAGCCCAGAACCGCGCCGGTGCGAGAGTAGGCTTTTTCTGAATAGGAGCCGGGCAGAAAATTCCATCTGAATCCTGTTGCTAACTCCAGGTTCGTAAACGTGTTGAGCTGAAACTTGTTTCCCCACCCAAAAACCAAGTCCCCGTTGTTGAGCAGCGCGCCGCGCTTTTTGTAGGTAACCTCGATTCTGTCAGTTGGATTTATGGCTATATCAAAACTAAGGGCACCCGATTCGTAGTCCACGCTGAATCGGTTCTCCTCCTTGCCGTTTCTTAAAACCTGGACCGAACCTGGGATTATGTTGGGCTCCAGGTAATACGCCGAGACGGGATATAGGATCTGAAGAAGGATCTCCCGATCGTAGTTGCCTTTCAGCTGGTCACTGAAAGGACCGTAGAGACGGTTGTCCGGAGAGTCGGTAAAGGGTGTGCGCAAAAAGGGATAGAGATTGTTCAAGTCGTCTCTCGAGTCGTTGATGTAGGCCTCAAACCGGTTCTCATCAGGCTTTGCACGAAATAGCACATCGTGATCGTAAGTTTTCTCTTTGCTGCCCTTGCGAACGACATTCATTCGAATGCGCCAGAGATCCTGCGGCGAACCCGAGGGGAGAGGATAAGAGTTTAGCATGTCGAACTCGGAGAACTTAAATGGCTCCCGCAGAAGGAGCGCGTCTTTGCCGGCCACGTTGATTTTTCTCTGACCAGGATCTCCCATTTTTACCGTATCAAAGGGTTCAATATACATTATGAGGGTGTTGGTGAAATCAAAGTTGACCGGCGTATCTGGATCCACAAAGCCGAACCTGTCAACATAGGCTATGGCATTGTCTCCATTGGTTGAAATATCCGTACCGATGGGACTGCCGTTTTTAGTGTAATAGACTAGCACGCGGCCCTGTTGCGGGTCGGTGAGGCTGATATATCCCTCAGCCGAATTCAGAACAACGTCATTCAGATCTGCCTTTCTATACACCCTCCCATCGTTGCCGGTGAGCGTGCCATCCTCGGCATCCTCCACGTAAACCTCCAGATTATCAACATCCTCGTCCGGAAGCTTGAAATACCGGCCCTTGAGATAAGCATCCAGCGAGATGAGCTGTTCCTCGACCTCGTTCTGACCTATGAAAAGCTTCTCTCCCGAGTCGTTGTTGTCGAAACCAATCATCATCTGATGTGAGGAGGAGGGCGTGCGCAGCTCTGCTTCGGCACCGAGGCTTGATTCTCCCATATCAGGAATCTCTATAAAGGGGTAGGGATCGATGTTGATGTCTCTGTTTCCCAGATAGACGTGATGAACCAGCTCTTCCTCCTGCCCCTGGTAACCCATTAAAATGTAGTTGTTCTCGAAGCTGCCGAGCACAGAAAGCTCGAGAAAGTAGCGTTTCATGAGCCAAATGGAAAGAGTTATATCTGGGACCTGCTCGAAGAAAAAACCGAGCTGCATATCGGGGAAGTAGTCCAGAGCGGTAACCTCGCCATCCGGGCGAACCATAAAACCTGTGGCGCCGGAGACCAAGGCACTCCATGATCCTAGGAGAAAGAACTCCACTTCGCGGTCGGCTATGTCAAAATCAAATATCGCCTTAGGGGTTTTTTCCTGTTCGAGAAGGTGGACCTGTGCGTAAAGGAAGCCGGCGGAACCAAACACGAAGAGAAACAGACCTAAGAGAGTGGAGAGAGTATGGCGCCGTCGTGATTTGAGAATGCCGTACAACAAGCCTCCCCTAAGTATCTTATTGGTTTACAGGTGGTCTTTCTTTATTTTATTATAGACCAAGATCCAGGAACCAACTCTATCCTACAACAAGAAATGGGTGGGTTTATGTTAATAAGTAGCGACGCCGAGAATAGATAGGACGAGGAATTAATGGATATCATTCATCAGAAATCGGTGCAGTTCGTGCATCGATTGCTGGCCAATCCAGCTCTTGAAGAGCTCACTCCAATACAGAAAG
Organism: uncultured Spirochaetales bacterium; assembly: GCA_964561715.1. Classification (GTDB taxonomy): domain Bacteria; phylum Spirochaetota; class Spirochaetia; order SZUA-6; family CAZLRN01; genus CAZLRN01. Next base: position 3,612 of record CAZLRN010000114.1, on the reverse strand, counting down.
AAGAACAAATCGTCCAATTTCTCAAGCTCAATGGTCCGCAGCTTTATCCCACTCTGTCATCCCCTAATTTTTTTCCGGGCCTAAACTGGGCGCAGATCGAATCTCTTTTGATGCAGTCTCTTGTCGAGGTCATCAACCAGATGCTTTTCGCTCAGCTGCAGACTCTTATTGAGAGCATCGATTTTGGCTTTATCGCCTTTCTTCGGGAACAGGCCCTGCCTATTGATAGGGCAGCACAGCAAATATTGAATTTTCAGAAGCAGGTTTTGAACAAGGCCGAGGCGAGAAAAGCTTTGGACGGTCCGTTCATGGCAATAAAGACGGGATTACCCAATCGATACGTTGATGAAGCTTTTCGTAGACGTGAGTATATCTATTTCGAGCTGGTCAAGGTGCAACGACTGAAGATGAGCAAGGAGGAAATTAAGAATCTCATAAAGGCATCGCTATTGCTCAAAAACGCCGTGCACATTATGTCAATCGGCATGGGTGGCCACGAATTGGCTTCGGGGGTTGTGCAGAAACAATTTGCCGATAAAGTGCTTCAATCCCTGAGATCACAGCTCAAGCTGCTTCCAGAGGCGCTGCTGAAAAGCGGACTGAACAGCAACATCTCTTTCTTGGAAAATCCCAACGTGGAGACTACCTCGAGGTTGGCCGCCATTTTTGCCTACCGATGCCAGAATTATAAAACCATCTCCAAAGTAGACAGAGGGGCTGTAAGCCCGGACAAGAGCTGGTTTAGTATCGCCAGACGAAATTACAAGTTTTACGGTTTTGACGTGAAAATGCTCGATGAGCTCTATAAAATTGCGGGAGAAAACGGTTGGTAGAGGTTGAAAGGTTAGAAGCGGACACCCCTTACGTGGGACAAAGCTCAGAGACTCTCGGACCGGTTGGACGTTTTTTTGAGGGAGTTGTTACGATCGTCATCCTGCTGGTCATCGTACAGACTTTTCTGGATGACTTTTCGATAGCGATGAGTTGGGGTGAGGAGCACAGAAGGATTCTGCTCTTCACAGGATTCGCTTTTGATCTCTTTTTCACCGTAGAGTTTCTCGTGAGGTTATACAACGCCATTCTTCATAGAAGGGCTGGTTTTTACATCGTGCATGAAAAAGGGTGGATCGACTTTCTGGCCTCCATACCGCTTCTCATGTTTTCTTCCGGTCCTCTGGTCCTCTCCTATCTGTTGCAGGAAGCAGCTTTTCTCCAACTCGGAGGGATCCTCAATATGCTCAAACTCGTAAAAGCCATTCGCATTGCGAGAATTTTGAGGTTGCTGCGGATCGTCAAGATATTCAAAAACATCAAGTATGCTGATTCACCAATGGCACAGCGTCACATATCAAAAATCATAACCATCAGTATCACTATCATCGTGGTTTCTCTGTTTGCGTATTCGATCCTCGAAGAGCAGGTCGATACCATTGGCGCGGATGGCTCTGTCATCGAAAAGCAAAGCCAGCTCGTTCAATCTCTGAGCGAAGGCGATCCTCTCGACGTAATAAAGAGTATCAACCCAGAACGGGAAGACCTGCTCCTTGTCAAGAAGGGAGGGAACGTGCTGTACTCGAGGTTCGATGACAACTATCTCAAGTCTCAGTTTAAGCCTGGGGATTTCAGACAGTACAAGGAGAAAGACATCGAGGCTTTTTTTGACCGGAGATCGATCAACCTTGTAATCGAGCGGGATCAGTCTTGGCGGAACCTTTTTTTCTTTGCTATTGTCCTCCTGTTGGTTTTCACGTATCTTCTCGCTTATAGCCCCCACTTCGCGATAACTGTTACGGATCCCATTCATGTTATGCGCAGGGGTTTTCAGGAGAACGATTACAATCTGGAGGTGAGAGTACCTGAAATCTACCGGGGGGACGATATTTTCAGAATGGCGGAGCTCTATAACAATGAGTTCCTTCCTCTGAAAGATCGAAATAGGGAATCGGTAGAAGCCGCCGGCCCCGAGCTCAAGCTCGGCGACATAAGTGAGATCTTAGAATAGATTCATCCATCTTACCTTGCCTTTTCTCTTTTAGAGAGAATTGATGCTTCAAATGATTGTGTCGATGATTCAGTTTATCGTAGAAATGCCTGAGGTCTTTTCTATCAAAGAAAAGAGACGAATCGTGAAGTCTCTGAAGGATCGAATTCAGCATCGCTTCCGGGTGTCGATTGCAGAAGTGGATCTTCTCGATTCATTGAGGTTTGCGCAAATCGGTGCTGCTAAGGTGACCAATTCGAAACAGTTCGGAGAGCAGGTCATGCACAAAATCCTGGCTTTTGTCGAGGAGAACATCTCGGGACGCCTGGTAGATGCCAAGATCATGTCTGAGCAGTTTTAGTCCGCATTTGATACAAACATTGGCAATGTACATCATATCCAGACTTTAGCGGTTTTCTATTTTTTGCTATATCTTTTCGGTCAACAAGACAACTCATTCTTCTGTCTACAATTACCATAGTAATACTATTATTTGCGAGAGAACCCCATTAGCGCTTGCTTATTGACAATTCGGTGTTGTCAATGTATTTTCACCGCTGGTGAGGGCCATCTACGAGAGATTGCTTAATCCCTAACCAAATACTGGAGTACGTATGAGTCGGGCATGTGAAATTTGCGGTCGAAGAACCATTTCTGGTCAAAATGTACCTCGAAAAGGGCTACCTAAGAAAAAGGGCGGCGCAGGGGTTCATATAGGATTGACGACAAAGCGAACGTTCAAGATAAACCTGCATACTAAGACAATCAACGTCAACGGAGTCAAGAAAAAAACTCGCATCTGTACCAGGTGTCTGCGAACCATGAACAGAAAGCTCTATCAGGGAGTGCTCTAGCTTCGATTCTCTTAGCCGGGTTCCGCAGATTCGCTTTCTATATCCATCAGTTCTGTTGTCAAATCGACGCATCGGCGGAAATCACGTAGACTATCCTTTAGAGAATAGTAGTTGAGGCCGGAGAAGTATATCTTTGTAAAGATTGAAACGGTTATCTCCGATTTGCTGCTCTGGATGTTGGTGTAGCATCCGAATTCATAACAGATTTTCAACATCTCCTCGAGCCGGTCCTTTAGATACGAACCCATTGCAGTGGAAAACTGGAACGAGTAGCCGATTTCGACGAACCGGCTTTCTCGGTCAATAAAAAAACCACCGTGGCGGCCCGCCTGGTTGTCGAAAGCAGCTGCAAAGCTCCCCTCGGATCGCTCGTCTCCAAAGGTTCGGTACGCCAGCTCTTTGAACAGAACTTTGACTCGTCTGATTCGCTCTTCCAGCAGTTTTGAGCTTTTACTATCGTCCTTTCGGGAATCCTCGTTACGCGGCATCGCCTGCTAATTTATTTCAGATTGCCGTCTAATTCAAGCGAAAGTTGCTATTCCTCTAATTCGCCAAAATTGCCGATTTTCCAATTCGGCAGATTGCCGATTTTCCAGTTCGGCAGATTGCCGATTTTCCAATTCGGCAGATTGCCGATTTTCCAATTCGGCAATAGAGGTCGGCATTCTATTCCAGGGGCTGCAACTCAAGCTCATTTGCCGCTTTGAACAACTTTTCTTCTGGTGCAACTAACAGGCGAATTGTCCTAAGCGATCGGGTAAAGCCTCTGACTACATC
>CAZLRN010000113.1:0-11293 GCA_964561715.1 uncultured Spirochaetales bacterium | reverse complement strand
CCGGTCCCCCCATTCTATATCAAATCTGTCTCATATGTGTCTGAACGAAATCATCACCACCAAAGAACCTTGACGGTCCAACTCGCTCCCTCTATCATCGAATCCGACTATGAGCTACAAGACTCTGGGATGGAGACCCTCCTACATATCGGGCGAAGAGCCGGTAACCATATTTGTAATCCCAATGTCATCCCGAGCGGAAGATTTCCGGATCGTCTATCCAACCACTCTCGAGAAAAACTTGGCGGAGATCCTGACCGACAGGGCTCTGCGAGTCAGGGTTTTCGAGGGATGCCCTGCAATCGGTATCGAAACGATTCGCGACTATATCTCGGCCCAGCTGAGGCGGACGGAACAGAAAACGGCTGGCGGCATCAATATACGATTGGTATTGGGTGTCGTCCTCATCATCCTGGGTGTCATCGACTGGACTTTTCCCGACCCCCTGCCCTTTATCGATGAGCTGGCAATGGTACTCGGCGGCGGCGCGATCGTTGGGTGGAGCTTCAGGCAAAAAAAGCTTTTCTCTGAATGGAAGGGAAGAGTGAGAGAGGCAGCCGACGAGGCTCAAAGGCTCGAGTCCGAACCGGATTCTCTTTTGACCAGGATCTTCCAATCCATCAAAGTCAAGGGTAATCCTGAAATCACAAAGCCAGGCTCGTTGGATCGTATCGAATTGGAGGCTCAATGGTTCGTCAAATACCTCAACGTCCGAGATATGATCGAGTCTGAAGAGGTAACTGCGGACAACGTACGAGAGGTGTCGGAGGCCTTGCAGGACATTATGCCGCTGAAGAGCCTGCTTCGTTCAGAGAGAGGGTACCCTCGCTATGGAGCGAGAGCCCGTCTGAAGCTCCTCCGAGAGCGAACCATGAGACGACTGAACCTCACTGACGACGCCCTGGATGTTTACTGTGCCTTCTTTCGATCTGCGCAGGAATACTTCGAGCGCGAAGGGCTGCAACTGCCGTAAGCGTCAGAAAATCATCTCACCGGAGGATTAGACAGAATCACCTTTGCAGCAGACATCATACTGGCATTTTTAGGTTTTTTTGAATGGCAAAATAGGAAAAATGCTGATTGATGAAGTGAATGAAATAGTTTTTCTTAGAATTAACCTTAGAAGTGTAGGAGGTTTTCCCAATGAATCCTCAAGAGAAAGAGCTATCTGGATTGCAGCAATTGGACTGGGGGCAATTCAGGCCTTGGAGAGTGTGGGATCCAATCCCGTGGTGGATATTGGATAAAGGGAAAATTGAGCAGATAATGGCTGTGCAGCTCGAAGGAAGAGTCAATCAGATGAAGAACGAGATCGAGCAGCTAGAAAAAGTCATTAAAATCGTCGGCCGCTAGCAGTACTTCCTCTCATAGACTGATCTAATAAAGCCGTTACTCGGTAATGATCCGGAGCAAACATAAATGGCACGGAAGAGCGTTGACGCATTGTTTATAGGCTTCGAAGATCAGGAGAATCTCGGACTTCGCTCGATCGTGTCTTATCTGAGGACACAGGGCTGTACTTCAACATTGCTGCCATTTAAGCGGGGGCATATACCCGCCGTGGTTCAAGATGTCCGCGCATATAGCCCACGACTGGTAGGCTTTTCTATTATCTTTCAATACTCCGTTGGAGATTTTGCCGAACTTGCGTTAGCCTTGCGGCAAGCAGGAGTGCGAGCTCATTTTACTGCTGGAGGACATTTCCCTACCCTCCGTCCGAGCGAAGTGATGGAGGAGATTCCTCAATTGGATTCAGTGGTAAGGTTCGAGGGAGAGCTAACGACAGCAGATCTACTACGTCATTTAGCCAATCCCGAAATGTGGCCGTCCATTCCAGGGATAGCCTTTCGACGAAGGGGGAAGGTATTAGTCAATACTCCTCGGCCGCTGGTTCCAAACCTCGATGCGCTTCCTCCTCCGCACAGGGACAAACCGCGTTCGCTTTCCCGAGGCGTTCGAACTGCTTCTCTTCTGGCAAGCCGCGGTTGCCTTTATAATTGCACATATTGCAGCATTCGCCAGTTCTACGGTGGCGCTCCGGGCAGCCTTCGACGGGTACGATCCCCGAAAGCTGTAATCGCAGAAATGCTAGATCTTTGGAAAAACAACGGTGTGCGATTCTTCATCTTTCAGGATGATGATTTCGCCGCGAAATCGACCAAACAGCGGCAATGGGTAGAAGTCTTTCTCGAGGAACTGGAACGGTCTGATTTGACCGCTCACGTTCGATGGAAAATCTCCTGCAGGGCGGACGATGTTGAAAAAAGCTTGATGGCTCAATGCCACAGCCACGGCCTGATCGCGGTCTTTCTGGGTATCGAGTCTGGTAATCCTGCCGGCCTGAGGACTTGCAACAAACGAATAACGGTCGAGCAGAATATCGCAGCCATAGAGTTGCTAAAGAGCGTCGGCATAACATTCAACATGGGTTTCATGCTCTTTGATCCTGATAGCACAATTGATACAGTACGCCAGAACCTTGATTTTTTACGGCATGTAGCTGGCGATGGGAGCTGTCCGGTTAATTTCTGCAAAATGCTTCCCTATGCCGGTACTCCCATTGAAAAACGGCTTGCACTGGAAAACAGGCTTAAAGGCTCTATCAGCCAGCCTGATTATGATTTTCTAGATCCGCGACTCGACTGGTATGCACTCTTTGCTGCCATGGCATGCAGGCATCGGAATTTCGACCCTTTAGGCCTGGTAGAACGTCTTGGTGTGGCTAAGATCGATCAAATTCTCGCCCAAGAATTCGAATCTGCAGAGTGGGCGCTTGAATATAGCAGCAAATTGCGTGCAATTACGGCGAAGGCAAACAATAACGTTCTAGAAGCGCTGGATGATGCTCTTCAATTCGTCGAGGTTCGAGAGGTAAAAGAAATACTTGCTGATTGGTCTTTATTGGGTATTATTTCTGAACGGCTGTGGCAGAAAGATGTCGATTTGCAGAACGAGCTAGATCAGATTTTAGCTGTTTACAGTCCCGATCTGCTAAAGGGATTCAGTGAGGAATTTCACCGGCGTGTCTCCGATGCATCAGGTTCTTCTATCATTCCTAGCTGATGCAGCAGTTTCTCCTACACTAACTGAACCTTCTTCAATAATACCTTACCGCATATTCACACCTGAACTTCTGAAAAATCATGAAATAGATTCGGAAAAACAAGAATAAACCTGATTGATATTCGTAGGAGCCTCCAATAGAAGTGACAATAGCGAAAGAAAGTCTTGGTGGAGGTACGCTATGATGAAATACCTATTGATTTTCCTGGGCCTGTTTTATTTAGCGTCTACAGCTTTTGCGAGCAACGGAGATTCGGGAACAGCAACATCTGATACTAGGAATCCGAATGGCGGCTTCTTTGTAAACCTGAACGTCACCTTGGGATTGCTTGGCGCAGGAGTGTTTTTCCCAACGGACGATGAGAGAGACACGCTTTTTGTGCCGAGTGTTGGTCCAATGCTGCGCATGGCCTATCCTCTATTTGTAAGCGACGAAGTTGTTGGCGGAAGAAGAGATGTCTATTTTGATACCGGGATTATATTATACGCGACTTACGGCATAATCGAGGAGACTCATTCAGCGTTTATTGGGGGCGTGGGTCCTAGCTTTGGGTTTTACAACGGCGTGATTACAGTTTCCGCCTGTGCATCCTATGCGTATGACTTAATCGAAGGCGCAAAATCCGGTTCAAATAGCGGATTTTTTTGGACTCTCATTTTCACATCGGATTCGCTGAATCTGTAAACACGGCAGGCTCTAGAAGCGACAGAACTACTCAACGCAGCTTCGAGGTTTCCAGGACAAAGCATGTAATGCATCGACGAACTTGCATACTCACCTAGCTGCCAAAGCATTAACTGAATCTAAATATCTAGGTAAGATTATCTTTGAAAATCAGCAAGTCAAAGCCCTTATATTAGGAAATTTCTTATTTCACTTTAAATCGATTTGTGATTCAATCTGAATCGAATATCAACAAATCTTATCCATAGAAACTAGCTTTTTTCAGTACGGTGAGAGTGCATCGTGAAACTGCACAAAAGCCTATGCGGACTATTTCTCGCAGCATTAACCGTTTGCTGCTTATTCGGATGCCAGAAGTCGGAGGAAGCTCAAAACGGCGGAACGCTTACGCTTTCCTTTACCTCAAATCCCGACAACCTCAATCCGATTGTCTGCTGTGACAGCTCGGCCATGCCTATATTCGATCTCGTCTTCAACACCCTTTTGAAGCTCGACGAACATCTCGAGCCGATTCCGGAGCTAGCCGAATCCTGGGAGGTATCAGAGGACGGTCTGATATGGCTATTCCAGATCCGCAGAGGGGTGCTGTTCCATGACGGAGAGGAGCTTACCGCGGAGGATGTAGCTTTCACATTTAGCTCTATTGTCGATCCAAAAAACCAGTCACCTTTTGCATCCTCCTACAGCATGGTCGAAAGCTTTCAAACTCAAGGCAAGTATATGTTTAAAGTGGTGCTGAAAGAGCCCTTTGTGCCTCTCCCTGCTCTCCTGTACGACATATCCATCGTACCCGCTGATATATTTGAAGAAGGAAATATGGATCCTGCAGAATTCGGCGGGAAGCCGGTGGGAACTGGCCCTTTTCAGTTTGTTGATTGGCGCGAACAGGAGATCGAGCTGGCGGCAAACCGGAAGTATTTCGACGGCGAACCACGATTGCAAAAAGTGATATTCAACTTTTACCCTGACAAGAACGCGGCATGGTCTGCCCTGATGAGAGCAGAGACCGACCTGGTTCTGGATCTCAGCCAGGATGACTATGACGTCATCAAAGACGATGCGCGATTTATCACATACACCTATGATTCCTATTACTACTACACGATGCTCTTCAATCTCGAGGATCCTCTGTTTTCCAATAGGATGGTCAGAACCGCTCTGGACATCGCCATTGACAGGCGAGATCTCATAGAAAGCGTGCTCGAGGGAAGAGGCATTCAGACAACGGGTCCCTTTTTCCCGGGATCCTGGCCATACAATAGCGAAATAAAGCCAAGGGAATACGATCCAAGCAGCGCCATTGAGATCTTGAACGATTTGGGATGGTATGACTATGACGGTGATCGCATTCTCGAAAAGGCCGGTGAGGAGCTGCGCATTGATCTATTAGTAGACAAAGGTGATCTGGCAAAAGAGCATTTGGCACAGAGAATCAGTTGGCAGCTGGCCCGAATAGGTGTCAGAACGACTGTTAAGCTCCTTGATCGAAAAGAGCTATTCGATGAAAAGCTCAGCCCGGGCAAATTTCAGGCTGTGCTTTTGCAGTTCAATGCATGGGTTGATCCTGTTAAATACTTTCCGCGATTTTGGCACTCATGCAACGTAGGACTGATGAATTTCAGCCGCTATCAAAACCCGGAGGTCGACCGGTTGATCGAGATGGACAGAGGAGTGATCAATCCGGATGAGAGACGCCATATCTACAACAGGATCCATCGCCTGATATTCGATGACACGCCAGCCGTCTTTCTCTTTTTCAAGCAGAAGCTCGTCGGCGTTTCTTCGCGGTTTGGCGGCGTAATCCTTTCACCACTGACATTTCTTGCATCTATTAAAGACTGGTACCAGATTAAATCCAAACAAGAAAGGAGGTGAGAGCCATGATTCTAGAGATCATCGACGAGGGCTACGTCAATACTATTGGTCCTAAGCCCCGCGGGTGTTGTTCTTGCATCGATAGCGACTGGTAGAAACCATGAATTGACGAAACAGGTATTGCTATCTGAGTCAAGGCAATATTACAGGAGCAGGAGGAGCCACGAAAAGTGCACGTCGTGGCTCCGTTTCTCAATCGGAAAGGAGATAGTCTATGGTGCAGTCGCGATACAACGTATTGCTCGAAGATTTCCCGCAGAGCGGCACCTACTACCTCTACAATACCAGGACCCAGGCCAAAGTGGTTATCGACAAAACCCTACGGGATGCCCTCGAGAGGCTTCATGCACGAACGGCATTGCATGACTCAGATTCGCTTTCTAAGCTCGCGCACATGGGCTTTCTCGTCGAGGATCCTGAGCAGGAAGAGAAAATCATCGAGCAATGGTTCGATCAGATCAATCACGGCTCCAGTATCGTGAAAGCAAAGGTGCTGACGACATACGAATGCAACTTCGCCTGCACCTACTGCGTCGAGGAGGGAGTCAAAGCCAGTGTACGCATGTCGCCGGAGACTGCCCGCAGATGTGCTCAATACATTGAAAAAAAGGTGGAGGAACATTCTCCAGAGGAACTCTATGTATCCTTTCACGGGGGCGAGCCGCTTATCAATCCCGCTGCCCTGAAAATTATCGCATGGGAGCTCAATTCGTACTGCCGACAACGGGAAATTCCTTTTTTGATGGGAATTACTACCAACGGTGCTCTGCTAACCCCCCGCCTTGTAGACGAGCTGGTAGAATATGGGTTGAAAGGAGTAAAGATCACCCTGGATGGGACCCGCGAATTTCATGACGCCAAACGCCCTTTCAAGAACGGAAAGGGAAGCTTTGATCTCATTATGAAAAATATCCTCTATGCCGTAGATCGGGTCGAGGTGGACATAGGAGGGAATTTTGATGACGAAAATTATGAGAGCTTTCAAGAGCTTTTGGACTACCTAAAGGAACGGGACCTTGACAGAAAAATCCACAAGGTGTCTTTCAAGCCCATCTCCGAAACTGTAAGCGATAGAGGAAGACTTGCAGAAGGCGAAGAATTCAGATGCGTGTATAGCGATCCTCACACAGCTCGCAGGATGGTCAAGCTGCGCGAAGCGGTAATGGAGAAAGGATTCAATCCCGTCCCTGGAATCGGACCGAATCTCTGCGATATTGTAATGAACGATGCCATATTCACAGTGGATCCGTTGGGCAAGATTTACAAGTGTCCGGCCCTCGTTGGATATACCGATTTCGAGGTAGGAGATATAGAGAGAGGCGAGACAGTACGTGCTGTACCGGAGGATCTGTGGAAGAGATGCTTGGATTGCACCTATCTGCCGCTTTGCGGAGTAGGATGTCTTTTCTCCTCCTATGTTCGATTCGGAGATGCCTTGCGGTTGAACTGCCAGCGGGAATATGTAGAATATATGGTGCATGAAAATTTAAAGCTGAACTACAGATTCTCCAAGAAAAAAAACCTGTGAAAAGGATAAGGATTCCTTTTTTTAAGCGCATCGGAACGAAAATCGGATTCACTTTGATCGTAGTCTCCTTTGCCGCTGTGATTGTAACCGGTGTTACATTGATTAGCCTGTCAACGGATACGCTCAAAGGGAATATTCTGCAACGTAATCTCCAGATTGCCCGACGAGCTACCGGCGAAATATCACTGTATTTGGAGGACTCCCGTAAAGAGTTGAGAAATATTGGTCAAATTCTCATCCAGTTTCATCACAACAGATACTTCCAGAGCATGATTCTGGAGAATTTGGTGTACAATAACGATCGGTACAAAAATATCTGCCTCGTAGACGAAAACGGAAAATTACTTGCTGACAGCACGCTAGATGACACTTCAGTTATCGAAATTGATAAAAACGAATTTCAGAATTTGCAGGAACAAAACGAATTTTTCTCTCCTGTCAAACTTGACGCCAATTTCTTTCCCTTCACTCTCCTTTACCTTCGAATAGTTATTGCCAAACAAGAGAGTGAATTCCTCGTCACCGAGTTGAATCTAAGAGATATCTGGCGCATGGTTGATGATATCGCGTTTGGAAAGGAAATCCAGACGCTCCTCATTTCGTCGAATTCCATCATCATCGCCCATCCCGACAAGAGCAAGGTGCTTTCCGGCGCTGATCCGTCCGAGATGGAAGGCGTCGCACATCCGCTTCCGAGAAGCGGAGTTGCGATGGTGCAGACCCGAAAAGGCGAGAGGAACTCGCTTGCTGTATTCATGCCTATCAGAATGACCGACTGGACAATGATTATCAGGCAGCCTATTGACGAGGCCTTTCTGCCCGTAAAACTCACGGTGACAAGATACGTCTTGATTGTGTTATCTGTGCTAGTTTTCGCAGTTGTTGTCAGCGTTTTTTTAGCGATGAGTTTCTACATCCCACTAAAGCACCTCGTAGCAGGTACGATTGCGATCGGAAGCGGCGATTTGAGCCACCGCATTAGTCTCCCGCGATATGATGAGATTGGTCAGCTCGCCGACTCCTTTAACGAGATGGTCGCCAAGCTTCAATACGAAGCAGAATTGTTGATGGAATCGGAACAGAAATACCGTCTCATCGCAGAGAGCATTTACGACATAGTCCTGTCTCTCGATTCAAGAGGAAGATTCACATCACTCAACAGGAGGACAGAAGAACTTCTCGGTCAATGCAGTGAATCTATCATAAAACGAAAGTTCTCCCAGTTTCTGACACCCGATAGCGCTGAGAAGTTCAAGATAGCATTTCGAAAGAAGTTGAACGGCGCCGCTTCAGAAGCATCGGAGCTGGAGGTGGCGCTCCAAAACGGCGAAGGGGATGCTAAGCACGTCGAGATCAAGCTGATACCAGAAGCCTTGCATGCAGAGCCGAACCAGCCGCGCCGGATGTACATCGTCGGCCGGGATATTACTGAACAACGTGAGGCAGAGGAAAACCTCTTGGAATATCAGAGTCAGCTTCGATCACTGGCATCACGGCTGTCTCTAACAGAGGCAAAGGAACGCAAGCGTATCGCCGTTGATATTCACGACCGGATCGGTCAATCGTTGGCTATCGTCAATATGCGTCTCTGGGAGCTGGCAAACAAATCGAGATCGAAGACCAAAACGGAATCGATACAAAAGATCATCTCTATTGTCCAGCAGACTATCGAAGACACAAGCTCTTTGACTTTCGATCTAGCCTCTCCGTTGCTCTATGAGTTGGGACTGGTACCGGCTCTGGAGCAACTGGCAGAAAGATCGCAGCAGGAACACTGCCTTAAGATTCACTTCAAAGACAACCTCACTAAAGGAAAGATCGAGACCGATGTTGCGGTTTTGCTGTACGAAGCGGTTCGGGAGCTGCTCTTCAATGTGGTCAAACATGCTCAAGCCAGAGATGTCTGGCTCACAGTAGCGGGAAACAGGCAGATGGTTTACATTACAGTACGTGATAACGGACAAGGATTTACAGCCGAGGGGGGAAACAGCTCAGAACATCAAAAGCAGAAGGTTTTGGTTTATTCAGCATTCGAGAAAGACTAAATCATATCGGAGGCAGCCTCGAATTGAGCTCGAGGGCTGGGCAGGGCACTGAAGTTATGCTCATTGCACCGGCAATAAGCGCCTCCGGACAAGATGCGGTGTAGCGGCTATGCGAACTACAATTCTTCTGGCGGACGACCATAAGATCATGCTCGAAGGACTCCGCTCGCTTATCGAGAAGGAGGAGGATCTGGAGGTCATTGCGGAGGCTTCGGATGGACTGAGTGCAATCAGAATGGCTCATCAATATAAACCCCATGTAGCTGTTGTTGATGTCACAATGCCTGACTTGAATGGAATCGAGGTGGCTCGAAGACTCACGTCAGAGCTCAAAAACATCAAAGTCATTGCCCTTTCAATGCATTCGGATAAGCGGTTTGTTCAAGGAATGCTTCGCGGCGGGGCATCGGGTTACCTTTTAAAAGACTCAGCTTTTGGTGAGTTGGTGAAAGCTATAAAGGAGGTGGCGAGAGGGCGCATCTATCTCAGTCCTTCGCTATCAGATTACGTCATCAAGGACTATATCAGGCAAATCTCCCACGAAAGCGATTCAAGCTACGGAGATCTCACAAAAAGAGAGCGCGAGGTTCTTCAGCTGATAGTGGCGGGAACAAGCTCGAAAGAAATTGCGTCCATGCTTTTCGTTAGCGTAAAAACAGTGGATACTCACAGACACAACATAATGCAAAAACTCAACATCAGCACGGTGTCGGGTTTGACGAAGTTCGCCATACGCGAGGGTCTCGCGACGTTGGACGAGTAATCAGCCCTTTTTGTTATTTGCACTTGTTCTTCTGTGGGCTGCCGGCAGATCAGTTCCATGACATATTAGTCTTGCCCCAAGACGCAGATGCACTTTTTTTAAAGGAAATGGAAGCTGATTATAAAGAATTTGGAATCTGCTAATTTGTGATGCTTTGATACAATCCTCCTAGTGTGGCGAAAGCAGCGCGTTGGCACAGACTAATCTTGAGCTTCGTAATTCTTATATAGCTGCGGCCAATTGCACGACAGTAGCCCGATTGATATGTTCACGAATTTTCCAGACAACTTACTCAATACGCAAGATATCCGGTCGCATGTGCGGCCAAATCGTTGTCTACGGTAGGGCATCAAAATGAGGACGTCGAATTATTGCAGTTATGGAGAAATCTGCTGAAATACAATGTTAGGCATAATAAAAGGGGATTCATGAAATGGCCAAACCTAGACACGAGCCCTCTCAAACGGAAATTAAAAGATTTACCATTCAAGAAATTGAACAAGGTATAAGAAAACTTAATCACCGAATTGAAGAGATAAGAAAGTTAAAAGATGACAAAGTTCATTTTAATGATGCACAAAAAACTACTGCTGAAGCAAATATTCGCGAGACAATTAGAGAGGTGTTCGGTCAATATTCTCCAGAATTACAAGACCATCAGTATCACAAAATATGGCATGGTGGTCATAATATGATGGACGATGAACATTCTCGCCAAAGTAAATTTAAAGCAGGTATTCCACAAACAATCACGATACTCAAAGGTCTTATTGCTAAACTGGAAGAAAAACGTGAAGAATTGGGTGAAAATATTGAAAATGGGGAGGTATCGAAAGTCTTTTGGGCTGATATACATGCAAAAATTACTAATATATCTAAAAGCCGCTTCGAAAGTACCCATTACGCTGACGCTGTAGAATCAGCTTTCAAGGAAGTGAACACTTGTGTAAAAGACATAGTAAGAAAAAAAACAGGAAAGGAATTAGATGGTGCCCAATTAATGAAAACAGCATTCTCTCCTAATAACCCCTTGATCGTTCTAGATGACCTTTCAACTGAATCAGGAAGAAATATTCAGCAAGGAGATATGGAGATTTTCGCGGGAGCCATGATGGGCATAAGAAATCCGAAAGCTCATGATAATTTGAACATCACTGATAAAAAAGCAAAACACTTCATCTATTTGGCGAGCTTATTGATGCAAAAAATTGATGAAAAAATTTAAACCTAACTTGACAATCCAGCTACCACTTCTTGCGCTTCATATTGTCAGAATAATTAGTCGATCCTTAAAAAGCCATTTCCAAAGCGATTTTCCCGACTTTCCCGGCTAA
>CAZLRN010000112.1:0-11299 GCA_964561715.1 uncultured Spirochaetales bacterium | reverse complement strand
TGGTTTTGGCCGGCATCATGGTCTCCCTGCGATCGGGCGTTCACCTTCGAGTTATGCACGCCTCACTCGGCCTGATCACGATCATCGTGATCATCGCAACGCCTATCATCGGCCAGGCCTTCCTGAAGCTTAAAAGGGGAAAGCAGGCACTCAGAACCACACACCGTTGGATCGGCAGGCTTTCGCTAACGCTGATGCTCGCTGTAATTCTTCTTGGGCTCTTTCAGGCTGGCATTCTGTAATACAGCTGTCCGCCTAGACACGGCGAATCGCATCCCGAAGGAGATCTTACCTGAAAAGACCACCACCAGGAGGTCTTTTAAGAGCCGAACGCCTACTTCGAAGTCATGATCCACACCCCATCCCACGTGGTAGGGGGATCGGCTAAAAGCTCCCTGCACTTCTCCACATAACACGACGCAGCGGGATCACGATCTGCGATCGCTCCGAAGTGTTTTTGGGCACTCACAAAATCACCAGCATAAAACGCTTCGAGCCCCCGCGAAAACACCGGAAGAATCTCTTCTTTCCTGCGGAAGTCCTCTTCGAGCATCGGCTCATAGACCGTCACCGGCTCTTTGCGGCCTACTACTGCGACACGCGAGAGTTCCCTCGCGGGGAAGATATCTCCCATGTGATCGAGAGTCGATTGGGAGATCATCGTGTAAGTCCTGAACTGCTTGTTGATGCCCTCGAGGCGAGCAGCCAAATTGACGGCGTCTCCCAGCATGGTGTAGTCAAAGCGGGTGTGTGAGCCCATATTTCCCACGACCGCTGGTCCTGTATTGAGACCGATCCTCATGTAGAGGTCTTTGCCGATCCGCTCGCGAACAGACAGGCGCATCTCCGCCAGAGCCGCCTGGCACCTCAAGGCGGAACGTACAGCCCGCATGGCGTGATCCACCTGATCCAGGGGGGCGTTCCAGAAGGCGATGATGGCGTCCCCTTCGTACTTATCCACCGTTCCGCCTTCCTCCTGAATGATGTCCGTCATGGCCGAAAGGTACTCGTTCAGCAGAGCCGTCAGCTCTTCAGGGGTGAGCCCTTCGGATATGCTGGTGAATCCCTGGAGATCGGAGAAAAAGATCGACAGCTCTCTTCTCTCTCCTCCGAGCTTAAGGCGGTCGGGGTGGGCGATGAGCTCTTCGATAACGGCCGGGCTGAGATACTGCTTGAAGGCGCCCTTGATATAGCGCTTCTGGCGCCCCTCCGTGGCGTAGTTAGCGAGACTTGCTCCAACCAGCGTGACGATTGCCGCTATCTCGACAAACATCAGGGCTAGCCACGATCCGGCAGAAAAAAAGAGCAGGCTCGCCAGCGGCGGCAGGGGAAGCGCCACGGCATAGACCGCGGTGCTCTTGAGTGCACCGGAAACCGACGAAACCAATACTCCCGCCAGGATCGTGAAAAACAGTGCAATAAGGATTGTCGTTCCCCGTGGAACGGACCTCATGTAATCACTGGAGAGCAGATTGTCCAGCATGGTGGCGTGAATCTCGACTCCCGTGTAGACTCCAGCGACCGGCGAAGAGCGTAGGTCGTGCAACCCGGGAGCTGAAAATCCAAAGATCACATAGCGGCCCTTTAAAACTGACGGATCGACCACGGGCTTTTCATCCGAGAGGATCCTGGTTTCACTCTGAAGAATAGCCGCGGCACTGTATGTGGCATGAGTGCCGGAAGGGCCTCGATACCGCAGAATCGTGGAACCAGACGAATCGATGGGCACGGCATGGTCGTCGATTAGAAGCTTTTGACCATCGATCCGAATCCTTTGATCGCCTCCCTCTCCAACCACGTAGAGTGCCAGAGCCAGCGAAGGCACCGTCTTTCCGTCGAAGAGCTGGAAGAGTCGACCTTTCCTGTAGATTCCATCCGGGTCCGGGTCGAGATGCACGTTGGCCAGGAATCGGGCATTCTGCGCCAGCTCCGGAATGGGGAAGGATGCCCTTGGGAATTCGAGACCTCGCGCCTCGGCCGATTCGAGCCATTGATCCAGACCGGCTATGTCGATTCCCGATTCGGCCACGTCTTCAGGCCAGGATTCCTCGCTCCCCGTTTCTTGGCCTAGAAACACGGTCCCGATGAAATTACCAAATTCCCCTGCGGCTGACCCGAAAGCCTCGTCGTCATACACTCCATACTTGGAGGGCTCCAGGTAGAGCACATCGAATGCCAGCGCCTTGGCCCCTGCCCTCTTGCAGAAACTGATGATGTAGGTGTAGATCTCACGAGGCCAGGGCCAGGACAGCCCGTTCTCCTCCTTGGCCCAGTCCAGGCTGTTCTGGTCCAGAAGAATCAGGGCGACCTCGGATGTAGCGCTGCCGGGTTTCGCCAGCATTCTCTGGCGCCAATCCCACGTTTTGGCTTCGAAGACATCGAGAACTCCGAAAAACCACAGAAGTGAAGCCAGTAAGGTGCCGGCGAGCCCGATGAGAGCTCCCCGACCTATCTTTTTCATCGTGTTGGAAAGGGAAATCATAGGCCTCCCAGAGCTTCCTGATATCGCCTATCCCGTGCGGCTGAAGCAGTTGCTGTGTAACTATAGTCGCCTATAGCTTTTTTGCCATACTCTATCCTGTCTTTGGGATCAGGATGGGTTTTGGCAAAATCCAGACCTCCCGGCTTCAGTTTCCGATCCATGACCTCGAGGAGCGAAATCAGAGAGTTGGGATCGTAGCCCACTCGCTCGAGAATCTTAACAGCCGAATGGTCAGCTTCACTCTCAAAGGCTCTGGAATATCCGTTGTTGATCAGAGTCGAGGTGATATCCTTGATAGAATCATCGAAGACCGCGGTGAGCTGTTTCACCTCTTCTGACCCGGCGACCTGCGCCGTTGTCAGAGCGACGCTGGTCAGGGCTGTTGTCACGCGGGATTTCTTGATGGCCTGGAGCCCGTGCCGGTGCTCAACGTGTCCGATCTCGTGGGCCAGAACGGCAGCCAGTGTGCCCTCGTTCGTCGTGCAGCGAAGCATTCCTTTGCTTACAAATATCAAACCGCTCGGCGCCGCAAACGCGTTGATCTCCTCTGAATCGAGAATCAGAAAGTGGTAGCCCCCAAAGGTCTCCGGCCGATCCGAAGCCAGGGCCAGGGACTGACCCAGCATGTTGAGGTACCTATTAGCCTTTTCAAGGGACCAGGGCTTGTACTTATCAAGGATGTTAGCGCCCACCGCTCTGCCGATATAGTACTCCTGCTCAGGAGTGATATCTTCGAAGCTCTTGGCAACAGCCTTGGCGCTCTCTTCAATAGAGTCTGCCTGTGAATCGCTGATGGTTCCCGAAGCCACGCCAACTGATGTGCCAATCTCGGTAAGGGTCTCACAAGTGGTAATCACGATGAGAGCAATAGCTACCAGAAATACTAGTCTGAGGGCTTTCATTTGGCACCTCCTTCGGAGGGCTTCAAGCCTCCATCCTGTAGAAAGGAAACAAGCTCTTCTGCGGAAAACACGAAAGTCGTCTCCATGCGATCCACCCAGGTGTAGTCCAGGTTCGAATCCTTTTTGTATTGATCCTCGACCTGCTCGTTGAACCCTTTGCCGGCCAATGCCACTTCGCTGCTGGAAGCCCCTGTTGCCACATCCTTAGCTCCGGCCTGAAGCACGATTTGCTTTTTTGTAAGGGCCGAGCCGCTGACCCATCCATTGCCCGAGGATGTTTCAACTTTAGCCCAACCCTTCTGCTCCTCCAGCACCTTCACCCTGTCTCCGTAAACCAGGGTCGCCAGGATTTTTCCAAGAAAACTAGGCGTCGCTCGGACCTTGGTCTCTTTCACCTGCACACTCATCATCGTCTGCGCAGTCCCATACAATCCTAGCAGAATAAAGATCGTGATGATGAAAAGTAAATTTCTTTTTTTTGAGGTCATCTGAGACACCTCCCTCTTGTCCTTAATCGTAATGATAATTTACGTCACTGTCACTGAAATTTTCTTTTCTCGCAGCCATCTTCCTTCCTGCCGGCCAGGCGCTTTCGGGCGACCTTAAGATCACTCCCGCACAATCAGGCGTGGAGAGCGCATCATACCGCAGGGCACCAGCTGGTAGGTCTCGATCCACTCATTACCTTCGGTGATAAACTGCACCGGTCCGGTCCAATCGGGCCACTTCTCACTGTGATGCAAGGGGCCGTGGGAGTTTCTCCTATGACCGATGATCTGGATTCCGATCTCATGCTCCTTGGGCGTGTTCTCCTGCTTCTTGCCCCCGCTGCTCTTCTTGCGTGTCTCGAGAGGTAAGTAATCCGTAATATCGACTTCGTTTGGCGGCCATGCGATGATTCCTGCTGAACTTCCGTCTACGAAAATCCGAACAGCCACGCCCCGGTATTCGGGGACCTCGAGGAACACCCTCTGTCGGGCTGTGCGATTCACGACAAGGGCGCGCCTGTAAGTGACAGAGCCCGCATAGAAGGGCAGTCCCTGGGCAACCCAATCCCCAAGATTCAGTGCTACCGGCATCGCGGTGAGTTGAGCTACAGTCCCATCGAGTTCCACGCCAAATGAACCGAGCAGATAGACGCATTCCAGACCAGGATGAGCGGAATCATAGACACACTCGAGAGCAAGCTCGTTGGATCCCCTCCTTAAGAACGACGAATCAAGGGGAAGTTTCCGCAACGATCGATCGACCCACCACCCGCATTCTAAGGAGGTATCGATCGAGAATCCATTGAGTTTTGCCGTGTAGCGGT
Source organism: uncultured Spirochaetales bacterium (assembly GCA_964561715.1). Lineage (GTDB taxonomy): Bacteria > Spirochaetota > Spirochaetia > SZUA-6 > CAZLRN01 > CAZLRN01. The sequence goes on along the minus strand of CAZLRN010000112.1, from coordinate 6,603 downwards.
CAGGCTGTTCGAGTCCGAGAAAGAGGCTTCCGCTGGGCACCGCTTTCACGCCAAAGCTATAGCTGAGATGTATCGGCACGCCCTCTGTCGTTTTCGCATTCTTATCGGGCTTTCCGGTCTTCAGGATCCATGGCTGAGCCATCCGCCCGCCGCGATAGGGTAATCCCAGATATTTCCTGATCCGCCTGTCGACCCTCAGAACCTCTTCTGGTTCTGCTGCGCGACCGGCCCCGATTGCACACTTCGGACGATCCAAGACGAGCACGTTGTCCTCTGACAGAACAATCTGCCACTTTCTGCCGCCCATTGCCTGAGTCCGGCTCCCACCGGATTGACGGCGCCTAGGGGCCGAGACCTTCTCCCTCTTGGGAATAACGAAGAGACGGCTTGCGATAGCGGAAAAGGCCGTGCGAATCTCCCAAGCTCCATCCTGCTTCAGAGCATCCGCCCTGAATATCTTCCCATCTTCGGGTTGGAGCTCCAGCGGATGGCCCTCACAGCTCTCGAATCCCTTAACAGTAACGGTGGGAAACTCGAGCCGCCGATCCCTTGCCGGTATATCCTCCAATCCCTTACCCCTAAACTCATAGCCGACGTTGCAGAGAAAGAGGTAAAAAGCATCACGGTCTTCGCGTAACAGATGCAAGATCGGTCCGATCTCTCTGCCCCTCTGATCCTTGACCGAAATCCTCCGACAAAAGAGCTCCACAGCTTTCAAAACGCCACTACCCGCCGCATCGGCTTGGAAGCAGCGTCTCGCCAAGTCCTCCGCGGCCGCAGAGGGAAGCGCATCCACCAGTTTCGGAGCCGGCCCTGCAAAGGCCACGTGACCCCCGGCATCGAGGAAGCTCTCGAGAAGCGCGATTGTCGAAGCGCGCATCGTCTTCATCGACGGGACGAGCACTGCCTTGTAACTGGCCTTGCCGACAACAAAAGCAGCCTTTTTGCCTCTCCTGATAATCCGGGCGTGTCGGGAGAGGATCTCTTCATCTCCATAGTCGAAGTCGATGTTTCCCGCCAAAAGGGTGTCTCTCAAGTCCATCAAACCTTTGGAGAAGTCCGCGACAGCCGGTTCGGGGGCGCCGCCGCGCATCCATCCCTGGTGGAAGTGCAGCCACATGCTTTCGACGGGGTGGATTACGAGCAGGTCCCGCACCTCTTCACCACGAGTCATGACCGCGTGAACCCGGGAGTAGTAGTCCTCCACTTTGGAATAGAGCTCCCACCAGGGGGATTGGTAGAAAATACTGGCCGGGTAGTCCCTCTTGGCCTCGCCCTCCATGGTGTAGAGAGAGAGATGCGGGCATCTCAGATTGATTCCCAGGGCGGTCTGCCAGTCACCCACAGCCTTGTGGCCTGTGAACGGAAAGTCCCAGCCGGTGCATCCATACGTTTCGGACAAGCGCCACTTGCTTCCGAACTGATGCGCCGCGGAGCTGACCTGTTTGGCCGTGTCGTATTCCCTTTTATGCTCGGTCAGGATGTCCATGCCCGGAGCCTGCATGAACTCATAGAAGCGCATGCAGCTTCCCACGACCGATGTCTGAGTATGCAGGGTTTCCTCCAGGAGCACATGTCCCGTTGAAAGCAAACCGTTCTTCTCGCACCATTCACCTATCTGCTTGCCAAAGGATTGGGTGAAAAGATGGGTGATGCAATCAAAGAAATGATAACGCGCTTGGAAAAAATGGGCACCCTTTACATCGAAGAATAGCTCCGGTATGCGGTTTCGGATATCGTAGCCGTACCTTTCCTTGAAGGTCTTGGGCAGCGAGCCCGTCCACGGCAGTGATCTCATATCGGGACCTACGACACTCGGCGCAAAGGCACGACCGTAATTCGGCTCATCGGTAAAGATTCCCGGTATCAGGGTACCAAAGTGCGGGCTAAACCGCTTTCGGTACGCCTCGTGGGTGGTTTCGATAAACGCCTTCACAGCCTCCGGATTGAGTGTATCGAGATAGGTGTAACCGTTGTACCAACTGTGCGGCTCCTGAAGGGTTTCCCGAAAGATCAGGATCCTCTCACCCCGCTCGAGGCTTTTAGGCATGGTTTGTTTTGTGATCCTTCTTGAGTCTATGAGAAAGGCACCCCGCGACTTCGCCGTAAAGACTGCAATCGTCGCCTGATCCCAGAGTATCTCCGCGAGCCTGTCGACGTGCGAAAGGGTGAGAGACCTCATCCGATAGCGGGGATTCTTTGTAACAAATCCTCCAGCAGCGCCGGAGGGCCATCGATCCTCATCGTAGAGCCAGGCCTCCATCTTCTGCTTTTTCGCCTCGTCCACGCAGGCGGCAATACAATCGAACCACTCCTCACTCAGATACGGCGTCGCCAATCCGACCCGGGAGTGCATAAAAAAGCCACCCAAACCCATGCGCTTCAGAATGCGAATTTGCCGCCGCAGCTCTTCTGGCTCGAGCTCACCGTTCCAGGCCCAAAAGGGCTTGCCCCGGTATGCGCTTCCGGGAGACAAAAAATCCTCTGATAGCTTCTTCAGAAATCCCCTGTCCATTCTTGGCTCCTTCCATCAAAAATGCCGATTTTGCTTATGCGGACCGCTATCGTTGGCTGCATGTAACAAATGGGCCAAATTGTTTGGTTTTGCGCGCAGCCAACGATATTATTATATTAGCCGATAGCAAAGAGATAAACAGCTGCCTTTTAAGGAGTGAGCGCATGAAGAAAAACTTAGGAACCATCGACAGAATCATCCGTACAGCCCTGGCCATTGCCATCGCTGTCCTGATCATAACAGGGGTTCTCAAAGGAGCGGCGGCTATCGTTTTGGGCATTTTCGGGGCGGCTTTTCTGCTGACGAGCTTTGTCAGCTGGTGTCCGTTCTACGTTCCTATTGGACTCTCGACGAGAAAAAAAGACACTTAAGCAGATCTCCCGGCAGCCTCTTCGAGGCCTCCGGTCGCAAAGGTTATCGCTTCCAGGCCATCCACCGTTCAAAAAGCTTTTTTACAAGGGGCGTTAGCTGAGTCCCGAGGTAGGCCGTGCCGACTCTTTTGATGACGTCCGCTTGGGTTGGATAGGAATGAATGGCATAGATTTGTAGGGAAAGCAGATATCTCCAGCCGCATAAATCTTTGGATTGGTCGTCTGGAGATACTCGTTTATGATCGTGGGCGCACATACATCAGTCTCACTCAACACGGACCGGAGGTGATTCAATGAATCCAAATCCAACCGCAAAGATCGATCCTGCCGTGATCGTGATCTTCGGCGCCTCCGGAGATCTCACTCAGCGAAAGCTGATACCGGCCATTCACAGCCTGGCCTGCGAAGGTCATCTGCCAGAGCGATCTCGCGTTTTGGGAGTGGCGAGGAGCCCTCTGACGGATGACGCCTTTCGCCAACGTAACTTCGAGGGTGTTATCGCCTACGCGCGCCTCAAGCCGGATATCTGTGAGCTTTGGCCCCAGTTCCAGCATCGAATCGCCTATATGGCCGGGGGATACGACGACCCGGATACCTATGCGAAGCTGGCCAAGCTGTTATCGGAGGTGCATTCGAAACAGAAAACCCGGGGCAACTATCTCTTCTATTTGGCTACTCCCCCCAATCTCTATCCCGTCATTATCGAGCAGCTCGGCAAGGCTGGGCTCAATCAGCCGATCCCCTCGGGCGACGGGACAAGCTGGAGACGCATCGTGATCGAAAAGCCCTTTGGACGCGATCTTGAAAGCGCCCGTAAGCTCAACGAGCAGGTGCACGCCGTTTTCGACGAAAAGCAGGTCTATCGAATCGACCACTACCTCGGAAAAGAAACGGTTCAGAATATTCTGACTCTCAGGTTCGCCAACGCCATCTTCGAGCCTCTGTGGAATCGAAACTTCATCGACCACATTCAGATAACAGTGGCCGAGAGTGTGGGTCTCGAGCACCGAGCCGGTTACTATGACGAGACCGGGGTGCTGAGGGACATGTTCCAAAATCACCTGCTTCAGCTGCTTACACTCTCAGCTATGGAACCACCCGCTGTCTTTGGCGCCGACGCCCTAAGAGATGAAAAGGTAAAGGTGCTGCGAGCCCTCCGGCGCGGATCACGAGAGGTCAGAGGGCAGTACGAAGGGTACTGCTCCGAGAAGGGTGTAGCTCCTGATTCGCAAACCGCCACCTATGCTGCGCTGGAGCTGTACGTCGACAACTGGCGCTGGCAGAATGTGCCCTTCTATCTCAGATCCGGAAAAAACCTTAAAACCAAGACCAGCGAGATTGCCATACAGTTCAAATGTGTCCCTCATCTCATGTTTCCGATGTCTCCGGAAGACGATATCACCCCAAACGTCCTCTCTCTCTGCATCCAGCCCGATGAGGGAGCTCGGCTTAGATTCGAGACCAAGAGGCCCGGAGCGGGAATGTCGACTCGATCGGTGGATATGAAATTTCAGTATGCCGAAGATTTTGGCGAAGGGGTTTTGCCGGAAGCCTACGAGAGGCTCCTTCTGGACTCTATGCAGGGAGATGCCTCCCTCTTTGCGCGCTCAGACGAGATCGAGCTGGCCTGGAACTTGATCGATGCCATTGCCGCCGGCTGGCAGCAGCCGGACGCCTCGCCCCTTGCCTCCTACAAACCGGGATCCTGGGGACCCAAAGAGGCGGATGAGCTGCTGGCCCAAAGCGGGCGTTCTTGGATACAAGGGTGCAGCGCAAGAACCGATGCCGTTAAGGTGAGCACGGGATCGAGCTGATGATCGTTCAAGACGGAATAGATTGGAGTTCGCGCTGGGTCAAATATTAGAGATTCACAACCAGGCCTCCATACAGCCAGCCCGCACCGGTGGACATCGCCACCACGAGCAGGATATAGGTCAAGGTTTTGGGCCAACCGATCTCGCTGGCTATGACCAGTATGGAGGGCAGTGATAGAGAGGGGCCGGCAAGCAAGAGCGCCAGAGCCGGACCTTGGCCCATTCCGGCACCTATCAGTCCCTGCATGATGGGGACCTCGGTGAGGGTTGCGAAGTACATCAGGGCTCCGGACGCGGCGGCGATGACATTTGCGACCAGTGAGTTGCCACCTACAAGATTGGCCACCCATTCCTGCGGAATGAGAGCCCTTTGCCCGGGCCGGCCCAGCAGCAAACCTGCTACCAGGACGCCGCCAAAAAGAAGTGGAAGGATTTGCACGGCGAAGTCCCTTGTAGCCAGCAACCAGCTCTTGAGCTCTTCTCTGGAAAACCACCTGAAAACGGCATAGATAAGCATCGCCGCAAAGAGCAGAACAATCCCGTATTTGAATCGAAAGAGGATATCCCACAGCCACACTGTCCCTCCCGATGGGGCCCAGTTTAGAAAGACCAGAATTCCCACCATGGAAAACAGGTAGATCCCTTCCTGTCCGAGCGTCCGAGGCTTCTCCGACTCTACGGTTTGAAACATGCTTTCATCCCGCTGCTCATCATGCCTGCGGTATATCAGGTGCATGAGCAGCCCGATGATAAAGGCAAACAGAATAGCCCCTACGGCTCTCGCGGCGCCGAGTCGAAGTCCCAAGACCTTGGCTGTGAGCACCACGGCAAGAATGTTGATCGCTGGCCCCGAGTAGAGAAAGGATACCGCCGGTCCCAATCCGGCCCCCTTCCTGTAGATTCCCTTGAAGATGGGCAACACCGTGCAGGAACATACTGCAAGAATCGCCCCGGATATCGAGGCGACGGAGTAGGCGACAGCTTTATTAGCGCTCGGCCCGAGATGCCGGATAACCGCTTGCTGATTCAGAAATACCATTATGGCCCCTGCTATGAAAAAGGCCGGAACCAAACATAACAGCACATGCTCCCGGGCGTATTCGGACAGCAAGAGAAATGCTTCCTGCAGAGCCCCGGCTACAACGGGTTGAGAGAAGGGTATGAAAAAGGCCAGAAGAAATAATCCGGCCAGAATCAGGAGCTTTGTGTTTTGGGAGAGAGGCTTGCCGTTCAAACTTCGATGAGCTTTGCGATCTCGTCCTTAGTAAGCACTTTGCCTGAGCTCTTGACTACACCATCAATCGCGAGGGCTGGGGTTATCATAACACCCATATCGACTATCTTGTTGGCGTCAGTCACCTTTTCGATCTCTACAGCGGCATCCATCTCGTCCGCAACCGCTCGAGCATTCTCCTCCAGCTGGCGGCATTTCGGGCAACCGGCCCCCAAAATTTGAATTTTCATAGCGAATCTCCCTGTCGAATAAATTCAAGCTGGCAGTATAGCCCATTCTCAACACCATTGAAACCAATTACTTGATGCGCGGAATCACCCGTTTCAGTCTGCCATAATCCGGACCAAATACAAGCCAACGACAGTACCACCTGTGATAAATGCGTTTCTCATTAAAGAAAAAACGAAATGCTATTTTTTCCTTGAAAGTTAAATCGTTCATGATTGTCCTCCACTTTGTTCGCTTGAACCGGGGAAATTTCCTAAAGTCTGTGCTCTTCAAGGTAATCGATCAAACGGTGCCTCTCGAACTCAAGATAGGTGACGGAGCCGTCTATGGCTCTCCTGTTCATGACGTGCAAAACGAAAGACTGTTTATAGTCTTCAAGTGCCTTGTTAGACTCCCATTGATACAGTCCAAGCCAATATCCGTTTTCTTTATTCACCGCAT
>CAZLRN010000111.1:6580-11402 GCA_964561715.1 uncultured Spirochaetales bacterium | reverse complement strand
AGAGCTTCATACAGCTCTTCGAGAGGAATTGCGGCAAAGGTGGTCGCGTAATCTGAAATCCCATAGGCAATGATGAGCTCGCCGTTATTAATGAGAGATCCGCAGGAATAGACTACGTTAGGCACATATCCGTCTCGCTCTTCCTCATTGGGCGCCAGGATCGGCTCTTTCGAGGAGGCGATCACCCTGGTAGGATCCTCAAGGTCGAGAAGGAGAGCCCCGATGCAATAGCGGCGCATTGGCCCCACTCCGTGGGTGACAACCAGCCATCCCTTCTCCGTTTCCAGGGGGGAGCCGCAGTTGCCGATCCGGGTGAGCTCCCATGGGTTGGTCGGTTCCCAGATTTTATGAACCTCCTGCCAGAAGTGGACGTCTTCTGAGAACATGACGTAGTTATTCGTGCCGTCCACACGAGAGAGCATCACGTACTTGCCCTTGATCTTTCTGGGGAAGAGAGCCATGCCTTTGTTCTGGGCGACCTCGCCGTGTATCGGTTTGACCTCGAAATGGTAGAAATCCCTGGTTTTGAGCAATTTCGGCAGGACCGTATAACCGTTGTAGGCGGTGTAGGTGGCGTAGTAGTCGACGTCGCCATTGTCGTCGATAAACCGAACAAATCGGGCATCTTCGATGCCATTGCTTTCGGAATAAGAGACGGGAAAGATAACCCGTTCGGAAATGGCTGTGTCCAGCGAAAAACTTATTTCGTAATGGGAATCGGCCAGCCAGTTGATCGACTCCAAAACCTTCTTGCGGGTGTAGGAGAGCTCTGTGTTCTGCAAGGTCTCTTCGATGCTCGCCCGAAGCTCTCCGTAAATGAACTGATCGCCCAACCGGTCCATCACGGTCGCGATTATATCCTTGTGGATATTCATCTCGTTGAGCTTCTCGAGAAAGATTTCTTTGTCGTATACGTGGCGTTTGACGTGCTCGGGTTCGTCGACCATGGCACCTGCGGGCTCGAAGACTAGGGTGTTGCTTTTGTCGATGACGCCGCGTCGGAATACGATGGAAGAAATGTGGCCCTCGCCGGTGGCGCGAAAGCTGACGATGACCCGTCTCTGGCCGTTTTCCAGACCGCTTTGATCCGGATCCTCTACAATGGATGGGTTGAAGAAGGCGGCGGATTCTATGGCGTACTCCATGGTAAAGTATGACCCGATGAGCAGCTTCCGCTCTGTGGAGAGAGCTGCTGGATCATTGCCGAGGGAGCTGACAAAGCGCTCGACGTTGCCGTAGCTCTTTTCGAATATCCTGGTGATATTGCGGTGTCTTTTGGAAAAGTCTCTGAGCACCTGATTGAGGGTAAGGCGAGCTTGATCTTCGGGTAGAGCAAGGATATTTCCAATAACGGCTCTTGAGTCTTCGTCTCCGCCGATCATGTAGAAACGAGCGATGATTCTTTTGGGATCCGGAGCGAAGCGAACCGGAAACCTCTTTACCGAGATGGCCATATGTTGAAATAGCTATATAGCTCCCTCATTGTTTTGTCAATATGGATTCGTCGGAGGTGAGTCTCTGGCTGTATTTGTCAGAATAAACGACTGGTGTTACATTTGGCAGAAAGGACATTGAAGCTGTTATGAGAATAGCGTGGATTTCGAGCTGGGCGCCCCGGCCCTGCGGCATAGCCTCGTATTCGGCTGAGCTGGTGAAGGTTTTGCGCAAAAAGGGAAACCAAGTTCATATTGTTTGTCATCCCGATGGTGGGAGCCCGGGAGAGAAGCATGTGCATCCGGTCATGGATACCCAGGAGCCCGGGTGGGACGAAGCGGTTTATAAGACGGTCAAAGAGATCAAGCCCGATGTGGTTCACATTCAACACGAGTACGGGCTTTACCAGACCAATAGAGACCATGGAGTCGGCCTTTTCCGGCCTTTGTTTCGATGGAAGATAGACCGGAAATTTCCGGTGGTGGTCACCTACCATTCGGTCTACGAGCGACTCAACACCATGATGTCCCGCTACATGGATGTGATGCAGGGGCTCGTGGATGCGGGCATCGTGCACGAGGCCTATCAGTGGCTTAACCTTCCGGTGCATCTTGGACGTGTTCCTCACAACGTATACGTCATTCCCCACGGTGCTAAAGAGAAAGTTCGTATAACTCGTCAAAAGGCAAAAAAAAAGCTGAGACTGGAGAATAAAAAGGTCATCGGCATGATTGGATGGTTTCATCGCGCTAAGGGATTCCACAGGGTGCTCGAGAGGTGGGATTCCATTGCAGAGACAATGGGCGAGAACGCTGTGCTGGTACTCGCCGGTGAGGCTCGCCGTGGCGATCAGGCGCAGCTGGAATACAAAGAAAAGCTGCTCTCCCTCGTCGAGGGATGCCGTTTCCAAAACCAGATCAGGATTTTTCTCGGTAGCTTTTCGCCCGATGAATACGAGAGAATCCTCGCCTCGTTTGACGTCATGGTCATGCCCTACTCCAACGCCTCACAGAGCGGCAACCTGGCCAACTCCTTTTCGGTAGGGGTTCCCGTCGTGGCGACGGCCATGGAAGGGCTCAAAGCGGAGTTAGAGGAGAGTGGCGCCGGCCTGGGCGTGTCTGCCGGTGACGACGACGAGCTCGAGCAGGCCATCGTGACGCTTCTGGAAAACGACTCTCTGAGGGAGAGGTACTCCAAGAGGGCACGGAAATACGTAGCGCAGAAGATCAGCTGGTCGAAGACTGTGGACAAGCATCTGAAGCTCTATAGAAAGCTCATAAAGGACGTAAAAGCTGCTCCGGAAGATTTGCACGCTCGTGTAGCGCTGGAGGTTTAGGATGAGCAAGGTACTGCATCTTGGAATAGGACACTACGTTATCGGCTCGAAGGACGGCGTGAATACCGTCATATCCCGCAACGTCAAAGCGCTTCGGTCCATCGATCCAACTCTCAAGATCACCCTTTTCGGAAAGCTTTCGCCGGAATATAGGGACTTCATCAGACCGCTCAAAGGGTCTCTCGAATACCTCAACATCGACGAGTTCGATTCGGCTTCGGGGGTCAGAAAGCTAGGGGACAAATCCATTGTGGATCAGCAGGTCCACGACTACATCTGGCAGGGAACGTACCTGGCGGAGATCCTCGTGGAGAAGCTCGCGGATATGGACGTTGTCATGATCGAAAACCTGGGAATCGGCATGGATCCGGCTGTGACATATGCCTTCTACCTGTATACGCAGTACTGCTACACACGGAGGGAGCCCAAGCGCTTTATCTTTCGCTTCCACGACTTTGTGCAGCAGCGTCCGGCGAATTTCGCCAACGTCAAGAAGTTCCACCATCCAGAGCTGGGCTCTGTCCCCCACTGGCACAGCGTGCTCTTTCCGGCCTATCCCAATATCAAATATATCTCCATCAATCGCTATGACCGCATGAGGCTCATAGAGCATGGGATCGAGGAGGAGAACATCTACTATGTGCCCAACTCCATCGATCCATCAATTATTCCGCCCGATGACCGCAGTCAAGAGCTTCGGGAGGAGATCGTAAAAAACGAAAGGCTCGATCCCGCTGTGCGGTTCATCCTCTATCCTGTGAGGTGTGTGAGGCGAAAGAATGTCGAGGAAGCCATGTTCCTGGTTCAACTGTTCAATATGGTGGCAGGAGGAGCATCATCGCGATCCGAATACAGCTCTAAAATCCATTATCACTTGCTGGTGAGCATTAGGCCGGCCAGCGGCGACGATGCCCAGTACGCCGACCGGCTCGTGGCATTCGCCACGGAGAACCACCTGCCCGTGACGATCGGGCTAGACGGGCTAGTCTCACTTCAGCGAGAGTTTGATTCCAGAAATCCAGCTAAACTGAGGCGATACTCGATAGGCGATCTATACCGTGTGGCCGATTTGGTCATGACCACCAGCATTCTCGAGGGATTCGGCTTTACCTATCTGGAGCCCTGGCTTCTCGACCGAGCTGTCATAGGAAGGAGCATTCCCTTCATCACTCCGGATTTTCAAGCGACGGGTATGAAGCTGGGGCACCTCTACACAGCTCTCATTGTAGACAGGCAGGATTTCAAGGACATCGGTCAGAAACTGGCTACTCCGGATAAGGCGCTCCAGGCCAGGCTCAAGAAGATCCTCCGGTTGGAGCAAAGGGGCTATGTTGACAGGATTTTGGACAGCAACGAAACGGTTCTGACAGCGACTTTCAAGCTCTTCGAACCGGCAAAACGAAAGCCGCTCATCCGCCGGAACCGCAGGGTTGTGGAGGAAGTCTACTCCCAGGAGAATGTGGGCAAGGAGTTGTACCGGGTCATAACGGCCGGTTAACCCGGTGAAGCGCGTTTGACGGAGCAGCGGTTGTCCGCCTCCACGGCCTTATGAAGCATCGAGTAGATCTCCGGTATGCTGTATAGAATACGGTTCCAAGAGGGGATCAGGCGCGCCTCGTGGGGCCCTTTGCTCTGCTGCCAGGCCGTCCAAATGAGCTCTCGAAAAAAACGGGCGGCGGACTCTTCGGTGTAGAGGTCGTACTCGAGTCTGTTGACCTCCGCGTCGTAGCTGTACTTCCTTATGAATCTGAGCGCATTCTGATAGTAAGTGTGAAGCATCATGTCGACAAAGGAATCGTCCATGGGAATCCCGTGGGATCTCATGTAAGTCATGTAGAACTTGGCGATGTCCACCACCATGCGATGGAGCCCCTGCTTCTCGTCCGCTACGGATAAATCCTGGTGTTTATGTTCGTAGTTGGCGGTCAGGTCTATCTGTGCAATCTTTCTGCCGATGAGCTGGTCATAGACCTGGGAGAGAGTGGCCACTTCGAGACTCCAGTCGTATGCTATGTTGATACCACGGGCCAGATGGGTCGTCATGCTGAACTC
>CAZLRN010000111.1:0-6570 GCA_964561715.1 uncultured Spirochaetales bacterium | reverse complement strand
GGGGATATTTGAAGCATTTGTGGTAGCTGAAGAATCGGGCCAGCTCCCTCCTCCCAAGCTCATACATCAGGTCTGTCATGGCATCGACGAAAGGCAGAACAAAGAGCCTCGTCACACGCCCCTTGATGGTTTCCTCCGTAGGTGAGATGCGGGCGTAGTATCCCTTGCAGAACTCGAAGTCATTGTTGGGATTCGCCGCCGGCTCGACAAGACGTCCAAGCAGAAAACGATCGTAGGTGACAATGTCGCAGTCGTGCAAGGCCACGATATCGATGTCGCGCCTCGAGAGGATGTATCCCAGGGCCATCCATACCCCCTGGCCCTTTCCGGCGAGACCTACGGGTATCTGGCGCTTCTCTATGCAATCGAAGACGCTTTTGATTCTCGGGCCGTCGAGCCAGATTACCTTCACATCCCATTTTTTTGTCTTGAGCCGGCCGAAATAATCGAGGGCGTGCCGAAACTGCTTTTCCTCGGGAGCCTGGGCCAGCGAAACAACCACGCAGTGCAGATACCTGACCTTGCTGATGTTGTCCAGAATGTTTCCCAGCACCTCGGGATTGTCCAGCTCGGAGTAGAGGGACGGCAGAAGCAGACAGGTCCGCTGTTCCTCGGCGTGTTTTTCGAGCCGCTTTTCCAGGTATTCGAGATAGGCACTTTTGTCGAATACCTCGTAGAGCCCATGAAGTGTCGTGATGAGCTTTTCCTGGTGAAAGTCAGCCATGAGACCTCCCTCCCCTCAGAGCCATTTTTTTTTCTTGAAGTAGATTATCATCGCAACCGCCACGACCAGCATGATTCCAACCACGGCAGGGTAGCCCCACCGCCAAGCCAGCTCGGGCATGTACCGGAAGTTCATACCGTAAACACCGGCGACAAAGGTCAACGGAATAAAGATGGTAGCGATTATGGTGAGAACCTTCATGATCGCGTTCATGTTATGGCTTACGGTAGAGAGGTAGATGTCGTAGAGCCCCGAGACGAGATCGCGGAATGTTTCGACTGCATCGATGACCTGGATGGTGTGCTCATAGACATCTCTCAGGTAAGGTTTTGTCGACTTGTGAATCAACGAGCTTTCCTCTTTCTCGAGCGCAGAGATCGCCTCCCTCAGCGGCCAGACCGCCCGTCGTATCAAGAGCGTCTTCCGCTTGAGCTCGTGCAGCTTTTGTGGTATCCGCGCAATGGGAGAGACCATGATTTGATCCTCAATCGAATCGATTTGCGCTTCGGTGTTTTCCAAAACGATGAAGTAGTTGTCCACGATGGAGTCGATCAGAGAGTAGGCGAGATAGTCGGCGCCGGAACGCCTGACTCTCCCCTTGTTTTCGCGCAGTCTCTGTCTGACGGGATCGAAGACATCGCCCTGTTTTTCCTGAAAGGTTATCACGAAACTGGCTCCGAAAATGATGCTCACCTGCTCCGTATCGACATCGCCGATCTGGTCGTTAAATCTGAGCATCTTCAAGCTGATAAACATGAGATCGTCGGATCTGTCGAGTTTGGGCCGTTGTTGGGTGTTCTGAATGTCCTCCAGAATAAGCGGATGAATATTGAAGAGCCCGCCGATTCGATTGAGAATCTCCACGTTGTGCACCGCATCGACGTTGATCCAGGTCACCAGATGCTTCTGCGCATCCGGCGCCACATCCTCTGGAGAGACATTCTGCTTTTCTTCGATATGATCCTCGCTGTAGGCAAAGCGTGTGATGCGTAGAGCTGGCATTTCGTCCGTTTGCAGGTCGACTAAGGTGCCGGGAGCTCTACCAAGATCAGTAATCTTCTTTAGGATCCTTTTTTTCATCGATTTCTCCCGATTTGAGCCTTGTAACGGGCTTTCGTTCACTGCAGTTTCGAAGCGCTGGCTTTTACACGGTTTATCGAGCTGCTCAGAACGTTGCAAAGAACCTTGCTTCGATTATACTACAAACTGGGCTGCTGGTCATCGAGTGGATTCGGCATTGAGGCTCGGATTGGAGGAATGGGATGGAAATTACGATTTGGGGGTGTCGCGGATCACTGCCCACGCCGGCAAAAGACAAACTCCGGTACGGGGGCAACACCACCTGTTTGGAGTTGCGCCTCGACGATGGAACGGTTGTCGTGATCGATGCCGGAACCGGCATCAGGGGTCTGGGCCGCAAGCTTATGGCTGATGAATCTCTCAAGGAGATCTACCTCGTGTTGACTCACTCTCACTGGGACCATCTGATGGGATTTCCGTTTTTCGCGCCGGCCTATTCGAAGCGATTCAAGATCCATGTCCGGGGCGGTCCCATAGCCAAGGAGACGCTTCGAAAAAGCCTCGAGCAGCAGATGGAGGCCCCTTACTTTCCCGTCAGGTTCAGCTACATGAAGGCGGAATTCGATTTCACTCACGGCATCCCGAAGGTCAAGCAGATCGGCAGGGCGACGTTCACACCGATTGCACTCAGCCATCCTAACGGCGGCTACGGCTATAGAATTGAAGAGGGAGGAAAAACCTTCGTCTTTCTCACTGACAACGAACTGGGGTATCAGCATGAAGGCGGCGGGCTGCGCTATGAGTACGCCAACTCCTGCCGGGACGCTGATCTGCTGATACATGACGCCCAGTATACGGACGAGGAGTATGATCGCTTCACGACGTGGGGGCACAGCACCTTTGGACAGGTGATCAGCCTTGCCATTGGCGCCAAAGTGAAGCGCGTTGGTCTGTTCCACCATGACCCCGATCGTACAGACGAAGGTGTCGACCGCATAGAAGCGAGCTGCAGGAAGATGTTGGCACAACAGAGTTCAACACTGGACTGTTTCGCTGTAGCCGAGGAAATGAAGATCGCTCTCTAGCCGCCGAGAGAGCGCCTGCGTCGAAGGGCTCTTGCTCTCTGTCAGAAAAAGCAGTTCAGGAAGAAATTTTTCGCCTTTGCGCAAAATTCTTGATGAAACCGATTAGTCGTCCCTTCTTGACGCCTGCCGGTTTGGTTGGTGACGTAGTTTCGGTGTTTATCTCTTCCTTGCCGACGATGCATATGACGTGAGAGAGCTCTCCGTCACGGTTGAAGACGGGACAGAAGTTGAGAACCTCCCTGTTTCTGCGTTGCACGAGGTTGCGCTGGATCTCGAGGCTTTCGGCGATATCCTCGAAATCCACCTCCTGGAATACCTCGCTGATATGTTTTCCCGAAACCTCTCCCTTTTCGCTCTGGTTTCTCTGCCTGAACCTCAATGAAGCATCTATGATTCGCCCTGACGCGTCGGTTATCAGAAGTGGGAGATCGATGTTGTTGAGCAGGAAGGTGTTGATGCCGGCGAGAGAGCTGATTTTGAGTGTCTTTTTGGTATTGAGGTCGTTCAAGTTGTCGTAGATCCTGAGGATCTTTCTGCCGATAAGCCCTATTTTCTTGAGTGATTCCTCCACTGTTGTGCTTCCGACCCGAGACAGCTCGATGATCTTGTCGATCTCTTTGATCAGGCTGCGGCTTCTGACCATGAGGGTGCCGTACGAGAACGTTACCAGGATAGAGGCAATCAAGGCCATGTAGAGGAGGTTCTCGGCGTGGTATTTGCTGTCCGAGGCGGAGAGGGCCGAATCTACGGTGATGACGTAGCCTCTAATGCCGGTGAAGAGCAAACAGAAAAGCGTGACGAGAAATAGTGCCGTCAGTCCTAATCTTCTTACGAGCAGCATCACGATCCTCCCTTCCGAGTCTCTTTGAGCTTCTCCACGTCCCTGTTCCTTCCGACGATCAGATAGATGTCGTTCTCTCTAACGGTATCCTGTTCCGACGGTAGCCTCACTACCTCGTTTCGAACGGGATTGCCGAGATTGTCGATCGTCGTGGTGATCCTTTTCACCGCCATGATATTGATCCCGGATTTCTCCCTCATCTCACCCACGGTGCTCCCGACAGCCCCCGGCGGAGCGTATACCTCTGCGATGCTGTAGTCAGCCGAGATGCTGATCCGCTCCAGTGCCTCTTGGGTAAGAAGCCGGGTAGCGACAACCCGGCCTTGATCGATCTCGAGATTGACGACTTCGTCCGCCCCGACCTGTTTCAACACCTTGAGATGGATCTCCGAAACGGCGCGGGCCAGAATGAAAGGAATTCCCATGGACTTGAGAAGCGCCGTCGTCAGAATGCTGGCTTCGACATCATCCCCTATGGCAACAACCGCAACATCGATTTCGTCAAGGGGTGCGCTCGAAAGAGCCTCTTCGTCCGTCGAATCGAGAAGCAGGGCCTGGGTCACTTCGTCCTTGATTCTTTCTATGAGCTTGGGCTGCTTGTCGACGGCGATCACGCGTACCCCCCGTTCGGCCAGAGAGCGGCAGATCTCGCTTCCGAACGCCCCGAGTCCAAATACCGCAAATACCCTTTCTTTCATATGCTCGATCTCCTCTCCGCTACAGTTTCGAAGCCACCTGCTTTGCAGTTGGCTTTTACTACCCCAGTATGATTTCTCCCTGGGGGTATTCGATTTGTGCTTTTTTCTCTCTCTCCGTTGCTGCCGCCAAAATAGTCAGCGGCCCCAGACGGCCTGTGAACATGAGAAGCGTGATGATCAGTTTTCCCGCGACGGAGAGATCCGCTGTAATCCCCGTCGACAGTCCGACGGTTCCGAAGGCGGAGACGGCTTCGAAAAGGATGCGGTTCAACGAGAAGCTCTCCACGAGGGTCAGAAGCAGAGTGCCCATTACCACAGCTGTAAGGCCAAAGAGCAGGATGAGGAAAGCTTTTATAATCAGCTCTCTTGGAATGGAATACCTCGCAAGGGTTACGGTTCTTTGGTCACGAAGGGTGGCACGGACCTGAGCGGAGAGAACCGCTACGGAATTGATTTTGATGCCTCCGGCGGTGGAGCCGGAGGCGGCTCCGATAAACATGAACAGGATCATAAAGAGCAGGCTCGAGGAAGTAAGGCGAGTCATGTCGAGGGTATTGAAGCCTGCCGTTCTCAGCGTGACGGACTGAAAAAACGCCGAGAGGTATTGTGTTTTGAGATCCAGCGGAAGAAGAGTGTTCCTGTGCTCACTTCCGTAGAGAAAGAGCGTGCCCAGCAAGAGAAGGATAGCGGTCCCGATAAGGATGACTCTGGTGTTGAGGGACAAAGGAGGAGCTGTCGAGGGTCTACCGTTGAAAACAGACCTCAGTTTCATCCCCGTGCATCGGATAAGATTTATGAGAACCGCAAAGCTCAGACCTCCGCAGATAATGAGAGAGCAAATAACGAGATTGACGGAGACGTCAGAGCGATAGCCCTCGAGGCTGTCGGAAAATAGGGCGAATCCGGCGTTGCAGAAAGCCGAGATGGAATGAAAGACGGCGAAAAAGGCGGTGCCCAGATCAGGCGGCAATCTCCGGGAAAAGGCGGCGAAGAGAAGTATGGCGCCTGCTCCTTCGATGATAAATGTCAGGTAGATGATGCTCTTCAGGCTCCTGTTGAGGTTTTTCATATCTCTCTCACTGAGCATATAGGAGAGGAGGAGTTTGTCTTCTATGCTCGCGGTGCGGCCCATAGCAAAGACGACAAAATAGGACATGACCATAATACCGAGGCCGCCTATCTGTATGAGAGCCAGAATGATGAGCTTTCCCCAAAGGGTGAAGGCTACAGCGGTGTCCACTACGATCAGCCCCGTAACACAGACTGCAGAGGTGGATGTGAAAAGGGCGTCGATAAAGGGGAGCCCTCTGCCATCGGAGGTGGCGAAGGGCTGCACGAGCATCAACGCCCCCGCCACGATAGCCAGCGTAAAGCTCATGATCACCGTCCGGGCGGGGTGAAAGGTTACACTCCTCAAAAATGAGGAGAGTCTTCGAACCCGCCCGAATACCTTGAAGAGGACAAAGAGGTTGCGTATCAGGACCAGGCTTATCGGAAGCCTGCCTGCGGAGAAGTCCCTGCCGGCGAAGAACAGGAATTTGTTGTAGGCGAAGAGAGCCGTGAAAAGGGCCAAAAAGACCAGATCCGGGAAGCGGCGTTTGACAAATCCAAGCTTGTCGAAAGACCTGAAAAACTCCAGGAGGACCTCAGAGAGATAGAGGGCCAGGATGGAGAAGTCGACGATCTGTGTTATATAGAGGGCGCCGCGGGGCAGATCGGGGATCCGCTCGAGAAAGAGAGACACGATGCTGAGCACGATCGCTGCGAAAACGAGATACTCAGCGGTTCTCGTGGTCTCTGATGAAGCTGATTCTGTCTCGAAACGAATCATCTGGTTCTCTTCGCTGAAGTCAAAAAACGTGTGGCAGCGGTACAGGCATCGGGCTAAGGCGCGTCAGCGCACCGCAGCTACGTCCGCTGTCTTTTACTTTTCGTGTTCTCTTCGTACGGTGGAATGCGGATGGCCCAAAATATTCTACCGAAACGCCGGATTCGTCAACAGTTAGCCAAAGATTAAGTGTCCGAAATGCAGTATCGATGTGCTGGTCCCTCTTTGACATGATCGATGCAAAGGAAAGGCGCACGAGCGGAATACGCCGTGCGCCCTTTGCTCAGCGCCAATTCTCGAATCTACTGGCGCTTCGTAAGCTACTGCTTGATCAGAATGAACTCCACCCGCCGGTTTTTCCAGTGGTTCGCCCT
>CAZLRN010000110.1:0-11410 GCA_964561715.1 uncultured Spirochaetales bacterium | reverse complement strand
GCGCACGACGCTCCAAGGCCGGCTATGCTTGTCCACAAAAAGCCGTGAAGCCAGCACCGCGTCCCGGCGAAGGCTGCACGGAATAAGGTTCTGATAGGATACCTGATTATTGGAGGTATAAAACATGCGAAGCCGATCACTCACAAATAAGGTCAAGAAAATCGCTCACGCTGCAGGAGCGGATCTTCTCGGCGTAGCTCCAGTGGAGCGTCTGCGTAATGCTCCTGAGGGATACAGACCGACCGATCATCTCCCCGGGGCGAGTCATGTCGTGGTGGTAGCCAAGCATATCCCAGATGCCTCGATCGATCGGTGGGGCAAGCCGCCAGCCAATTCGATCTACTCGTACAGAAACTACGGACACGGACCGCTGAACATCAGGCTCGTTTTCATCATTGAGGACATCACATCCTTTCTCGAGCAGCAGGGATACACAGCCTACCCCGTCTCACCTCTAGGAGCGCGGGGTGTGCTCCTGGCGGATGGCACGAGAAAGTACCAAGCGGACTTTTCCAACCGCCATGCCGCCGTGGCCGCCGGCCTTGGCGAGCCCGGATGGCTGTCTCTCGTGCTCACGCCGGAATACGGTCCCCGCCAGCGCTTTGCTTCGGTTATCGTAGACGCCCCTTTGGAGGCAGACGAGATGTATGCAGGCCCATCGCTCTGTGAGCAATGTATGCAGAAGTATCCCGTGCACCCCTGCGCAGCGGCTTGCCCGGTCGGCGCTCTGAGCAAGGAGAATACCGATGAGCCTTGCACGATAGGAGATAAAACATACCGCTACGCCAAGGTCGACCACTGGCGCTGTCACTGGTGCGAGGTGGAAGGCCTGGTCAAGGAGGGAGGGCCCATGTACTGCGGATTTACAACGGACGTCCCGCCTCCTCCAGATATTACTCCTGAGGCTGTGCTGGAGGCGCTGCAGAAACGCGACCCGTGGCAGGCGAAGGCAGCTCACAGTTTCGAAGTGGTCGGACCGTGGTGCGGCCGTTGCCTGCATTCCTGTGTATATGGAAGAGAGACCTATAGACGACGCATCGAGCGCAGAACGAAGAAAGAAGCCTGAGAATGCCTCGGAACAGCGATCCCCTTTCTCTGCAGTTTCGAAGCCGAAAACCTATGTCAGGGCTCGAGGCTTTTTTCGAGAAACCTGAAACAGACAGGAAGCCCCTCGGAAATGGGCGTGTCGGTCTCTTCGTCGACGGATACCCAACCAGTGTATTCTATCTCTCTGATCGCTTCGAAGATCGGCTCGAAGTTCAGCCGGCCCTGTCCTGGAAGCCGGAACTCTTTGCCATCGAAATCCTTGATGTGAAAATTGTCGATAAGCCCTTTGAAATCCACAATGAATCCGGCGATATCTCTGATCCCCGATTTTGCCAGGATTCCCGTGTCAACGGTCAATCCGACCGCATCGTCCTCGACAGATCCGTAAAACACTTCGAAATCCGGTCTCACCATCACCGGTTGTTCGTATCCGTGGTGAAGGGAAAGCCGCAGGCCGTTCCTGCGGGCTTCGCGGCCAAACTCAGATAGGGTTTGGGCATACCTTCGGAGATCTCTATCCGTAACTCCCTTTCGGGGTAGGTGGAGATGAAAAACCACGAGTTCAGTCCCCATTCGCCCGGCGAATTCGAAGATTCGTCTCAACTTGGCATTGTCTGCTTCGGTCAGGGCTGTAGAGGCCACAAGGGCGGCAAAGATGCCGGTATCTTCGAGCCATCGCTTCTCGATCACGCGGCCTTCCAGAAAATCCGCGTACTGATTTTCCTTGAGTTGCAGCCCTGCGTACCCGAAAGATCGATAGCTGTCAAAGAGAAGCTTCCTTTGCTCTTCGGTATGGGTGGGTTTGCTCACAGCCAGCTTCATCGTTTCCTCCTGCACTCGTTATCCCTTCAGTCCGCTGAGGGTAATGCCCTCTATAAACTGCTTCTGGGCAAGGAGAAACACGATCAGCATGGGAAGCGTCGCCACTACGATGGCTGCCATCATGAGGTGCCAGGCAACGTTGAACTCCTCCACGAACAGCGCAATCCCGAGTTGTATCGTCATCAACTCTTTCCTCGATACGACGATGAGAGGCCAGATGAAGTCATTCCAGGAAAAGAGAAAGCTGAAAATCGCCAGAGCCGCAAGGGCTGGTCGCGAAAGCGGCAAAATGATGCGCCAGTATATTCCCAGCCGACTCGAGCCGTCTATCAACGCTGCATCCTCCAAATCCTTGGGAAGGGTCATGAAAAACTGGCGCAGCAAAAACGTTCCAAAGGCGGTAAAAATTCCAGGGAGGATCAGGGCGTAGTAGGTGTCGAGAATATGTAGAAATCTCAGCAGCGTAAAGGTCGGTATCATTTTGACCTGGGCGGGTACCATGAGAGTCGCAAGATAAGCCAAAAAAATCTTGTCTCGGCCCGGAAACCTCAGCCTGGCGAAGGCGTAGGCCGCCAGGGAGCTTGTCAGGATCGTTCCCACCGTATGGGCGCTGGCTACAAACACGCTGTTAAAATAGATCCGCGCATAGGGAATGCTTGTAAACATCTCGATATAGTTCTGCCATAGAATGGGATTTGGCCAGAACTCGGGAGGAATGGTAAAGACCTTGTAGACGGGCTTGAGAGAGGTGGAAACAGTCCAGAGAAAGGGAAGAATCTGCAGGCTTGCTCCGAGTATCAAAACCACATGGCAGAAAATTTTAAGGCTCCGGGTCCTGATGGTTTGATTTATTCGCAGATTAATATTCATCATTTCCCCCTCAATCGTAATGGACCCACTGTCCCTGGAACTTCCACTGTATGAGGGTCATGAGGAACAGGCACAGACACAGCACCCACGCGAGGGACGAGCCATAGCCCATCTCCAGCCACATGTAAGCCACCTGATAGATCATGTACACGAGCGTCCGAGTCGAATCGCCCGGCCCGCCTTCGGTCAGAACATAGACACTTCCGAAGACCTGAAAGGAACGTATCAGCCCCATGATGGTCAGAAAGAAAACGCTCGGTGTCAGAAGGGGCAGGGTGATATGCCAAAATCTATTCCATGAAGTCGCACCATCGATCTTCGCCGCCTCGTAGTAGACACCCGGGATTCCCTGAAGCCCGGCCAGCAGTATGACCATGTTGAATCCAATGCCTCTCCATATATTCATGAGAATCACAGCCGGCATGGACCACTTGGTGCTCCCCAGCCACGGCGGTCCCTGGATCCCAAAAAAACCCAGAAAGAGGTTGATGAGCCCGAATTGCGGCTCGTAGAGCCATTTCCAGATGGCCGCAATCGCGATGGAGGAACAAATCGTCGGCATAAAATAGATCGTCCGGTAGACGGTCAATCCCCTGATCTGCTGGTTCAGAATGAGCGAAATAAGCAGCGAGAAAAGGATCTGAAGGGGCACCGTCGTAAAGGTGAAGTAGGCAGTATTCACCATCACCCTCCAGAACATCGGATCCTTGGCCGCTCTGAAGAAATTCTCGAATCCAATAAATTTCCATGGGCTGAGAATATCCCACTTAACGAAAGAAAGCATCAGAGAGGCTATCACGGGAAAAAGCGTGAACACCAAAAGGCCGAATAGATTTGGTGCGATAAAAAAATAGGCGCTGATCGCTTCTCTTCTCGCGAGGCTTCGTCTTAGCAACAGAGTCACCTCCCACTGCTATTCATTTGAATCAGTTTACTGGCAACCTCGCAGGCGCGCAAACCCTCTCGAAGAGACACGAGAGGAGAACCTTCCGCCAGCAGGCGTCGGATGAGAGCATGATCATGCTCCCGTACAGCAAGATCGAGGTTGTAGGCTTCCTCAAAATGTATTACCTGAGTGTCGGGATTGTCACAGACGGCAAAGCTCATCTCCTCGCAGCGCCAGCGGTCCGAACCGCCCATCTTTAAGCTGCCTTCGCTGCAAATAAAGCCTCTCGTCGCTTGTCTCCATTTGGAAGAAGAACAGAGCATGAGTGATGCGGTCTTTCCACCTTCCAGTGTGAACAGACCAGCCAGTGCCAGAGCGCGACCTCCCCCAGGAGTCTCCTGTTCGCCGTAGTGAGCCTTCCAATCCGCTACCTCTCCCCCGATCCATCGCATGAGATCGACCTCTTCGATGAGAAGCTGAAGCAACAGGGAGCTTTTCTGAAAAGCTTCGGACTTACCCGTAGGCTGTGTGAAAAAATCGGATATCTGTACCCAGTAATTCTTTGGTTCGCCTAGCCTGCCTGAGCGTACGATGTCCCTGAAGGATCTTATTGGAACTTGAAAACGGCTGTAAAAGGACACGGTGCACGACGCTCGGTTTCTGTCGATACTCTGCTCAGCCCTCTTGGCCGCAGACTCCTCCATGAGCAAAGGAGGTTCACAAACGACTGCTTTACCTTTGTCGATGGCCTGCTGTATCGCTGCGCTCTTTGTTTCGCTGTCGATGTCCGCTATGAATACGACATCGCACTCCTCGATAACCCTCTCCGGCGACTGCAGAGACTCCATTCGGTGACATCCTGCAAGACGATCGGCCTCGGGTTGATCGGCATGAAAGCAGCAACACAGCTTGACCTCTGCCTCTCTCGTGAGCATGCGGCAACGAAGGTCTGTAATATTGTCGATTCCGATAAATCCAACCTTGAGCAATCGTCTTACCTCAGCAAGTCCTCTGATATCACGAGATCCTTCGGACCTCGGTAAGTCGAACGGTTCGCTTCTCCCGTGCCGCTTTGAGGGTCGCCGTGGAGATCTCCAAAGCCCGCAGGCCCTCCTGGCCGCCTACCGAAGGATTGATACCCCGGCGCACGGATTCTACGAAATGACGGCTCTGCTCCACGTATCCCCTATCGGCCAGGGCGTCCCTGTCCAGGTTCATTCGGCGCGGGCCTGGAGAGGCGTTTTCCTGCCAGTCGAGCCGGGAAACCAGCCACATATTTGGTCCAGTGGCAGAAACTGAGCCAAGGGTTCCCGAGACCGAACGCTCGCCTGCATTAAGATGCGAGGACCAGCTCAAAACGAAATTGGCAACCCCGCCGTTGGAGAGCTTCATGGTAGCCAGAAGATCCTCGTCGAAGTTCTCAAGCCCCTCTCTGTATCGAACCCCCGCATTGATCTCCACGGGTTCGGCATCGAGGAGCCAGCACATCAGATCGGTATCGTGGCAGAACGACTGAATCGTCATTCCGCAGAGCAGCCCCGGTTCTGTAGCCCAGTGGCCGGGTTTTGCGATCCTCAGGCCCAGCCTGTGACAGGTGTAGCCGTAGATGTCACCGAGAGAGCCGGAGGCCGTGAAGTCCTTCATCACCCTGAAGGCCTTTTGAAACCGCAGCACAAAACCCACCATGAAAATAACGCCTTGCTTCTGCGTTGCTGCGATGATCTCCCGCGTATCCTCCAGCTCGACCGAGAGAGGCTTCTCACAGAACACATGTTTTCCCGCCTTGGCTGCGGCAATGACGTGGTCTCTATGCATGCTGGGCGGCGTATTGATATAGACGGCGTCGACCTCCGGAAGCAGGTCGTGTGGATCTCGATAGGCTTTGCCGTCGCACGCCGCAGCAAACTCCTCTGCCCGCTCCAAGATCGGATCCGCAATGGCGCAGACCTTGACCCCGCTCATATCCTTCAATGCGTTGAGATGCACCCGGGCTATCGCACCCGCGCCTATGAACCCTATTCGAACCATTTGGAGGGGACCTCTGGCAGAGAAGCTGTCCTCCCCGTAAGCCGAGAAGGACAGCGATGTAAGCCTACTTCTTCTTACGTTGCGATATGTATTCCTGGGTCAGCACGCGCCCCTCCTCCATCATATCGTTGAGGAGCTTATGACCTTCCTTCTGCATCTCTTTTGGAGTCATCTCTCCAGTCATAAGCAGAGAGTAGAGCTTGTCCATCTCACCGACCAGCTTGGGCCACATGATATGGGACATTACAGGCGCTCCGTAGGAGGCGTAGTCGGAGAAAAGCTCCTCCTTCTGCGGGGTCTCCGGACGGGCCCAGTATTTGCTTTTGATCACCGAAGTCAAAACAGGCTGGTAGGTTCCGACCTTTGCCATAACGGTCTGTCCCTCACCGGCGCAGACATACTTCAGCCACTCCCACGCGGCGTCCAGGTTCTTGGTCTGTTCGATGATGGCTGCTCCGTCGAAAGTGCTCCGCGTATGGCGGAACTCCGGTCCCTTTCTGATAGGAGGCCAGACGAACAAATCCCAATCAAAACCCATTCCTTCTGCCGCATTTCTAATGGGTCCCATACCCCAGCTTCCTGTAGCAGCCATACCGATCTTTCCACCTTGGAAGGTCACTCCCTGCTCGCGGGGCAGCACCGGTATCGGAGCCACCTTGTATTTGTGATACATTTCCTGAACGAATGTCAGTGCATCGAGGACCTCAGGCGAATCGAAGACGCTGTACGCCCTTCCGCTGGAGTCGTAGTCGATGAATCCTCCGCCGGCGCTCCGGACGAAGGTCGGAAAATCATGGTACCACCGCTTGGAACCCTCGAAGCCGAACTGAATGGTCCTGCCCTTGTCATCCTGCTTGGTCATCTTCTCTGCAGCAGCGATAAAATCGTCCCAGGTCCACTTCAGATTCGGATAGCCTACGCCAGTCGCATCGAAGATCGTCTTGTTCATATACCCAACAACGATGCCGCCACTCCATGAAAGTCCAAGCTGCTGGCCGACTCCCATCTGCCCGGTATTGGGGTCCATCTTCCACGCCTCGAGGCTGCCGGGAACGCAATCTTCAAGGGGGAACTCTTTGTCTTTTTGGATGAGGGGATTGAGATTGTAATATATCCCTCGAAGGGCAAAGGCCGGAAAAGGCTCGTCCTGGGCGCATACCAGATCCGGCGCCGTGCCGGCGGCATAAGTTGTCAGAAGCTTTGTATTCATCTTGTCCCATTCACCTGGAACCCCATCCGTGATGACCTTGATGTCGGGAAACTTCTCCATGAACGCTTTTGTGAGATCGGGAAGCTCTTTATCGCCCGCCGGCGACATATATCGAATGGTCACCTCTTTGGTTGCCGCTCCCGTTGTTGCTTCCTTCTCCCCTCCGGCAAAGGCCAGTGCCGTTGTAAGGAAAAGTGCAAGTGTCAAATACAGTATTGCCTTCATTTTTACGAATACCTCCCTTGGTAATTTTTTTTCGAAAACTCTGCATCACATCGTTGGCTGCGGCCACAACCCAAACAATTTGACCCATTTTTAAATGCAGCCAACGATTTAATTTAGCAATTCCGACTCAGATCGATTTCGGAAAATCTTGCTAGAAAAACAAGAAATTGAGCTGGAATTGCACATCGAGACGATACGATTACTCCATAGGCACCACCTCCTTTTCGCACCCTTAATTGAAGCGCCCTCTGTCCCACAGGTCGGGATCCGAACCGAGACGTTGCCGGAGCGGATCCCCGACGGATTTGAGATATTCTATCTCATCCTGTTTCAAGACGATACTGCAAGCCCCCAGGTTTTCCTCGAGCTGCATTCGAGTCTTCGCACCGGGAATCACGCCGGTAACACCGGGTTGAGCCATCACCCAGGCAAGGGCGATTTGACCCATGGCAGCGCCGTTCGTTTTCTCGAACTCTCTCAACTCATCGAGCAGTGGGAAGATCAGATCGAGAATATCCCGTTTGTAAAGACGTGCATTATGGCGGTGGCCAGCCGGGATATCTCTGTACGAGTGGAATTTATCGGTGAGGAGACCCTGGGCTAGGGGACTGTAGGCCACCACTCCGATCGACTCCTCCCTGCACTTCTGCAGGATACCTTCCTCGATCATGCACCAGAAGAGATTGTAGGGTAGCTGGTTATATTCTACTCTGCCATGCTCGAGAAGGTCAGTCAAGTCGCCTAAGCCGAAATTGCAGACTCCTACTAGCCTTATCTTGCCCTGGGCTTTTGCTTTCAGTAGGGTTTCGATAGTCCGGGTGATCGGCACATCACGGCTGGGCCAATGCAAACAGTAGATATCGATGTAGTCCGTTTTCAGTCGTCTGAGACTTCCGTCGAGAGCGTCGGTCAGCCCAAGGGGTGAGAGATTCTTCGTTTTTGTGGATACGACAACTCTGTCACGCTTTCCTTGCAAGGCTCTGCCGAGCACCTCTTCGGAATGGCCGTTCCCATATCCTTCGGCGGTATCGAAGTAGTTCACACCGCGGTCGATCGCCATGTGCACCGTGCGGATCGCTTCGTTCTCGTCGATTCTGCCCCACTGATTGTCATTGGCGAAGGCCCAACACCCGAGTCCGATGCGGGAGATTTGCAGGTTACTTTTGCCTAATTGACAGTATTCCATCGAGTTTTTGGTATACAGTATTTGGGATTGTAGATAAGTATCTGCAGTGTGTCAACGACAAAAGAAGATTGTTTGCTTCCATAACTTGCTATATTGTTGATAAATATCAAAAACAGTGTAGATTTATTCAAGGAACGCAGATTGACAGAGCCGTTAATATAGTATACTAAATTTACTGACCGGTGCTTAACGGTGGATCGGAGGGAGCCCTTCGTGTTGGAAGATACAGGAATCGAAATCGAACACAAAAGTCTCGGAGAGAAGGTCTTTGAATATATCAAAATGATGATTCTCTCGGGGAGGCTGAAGGGAGGTGAGCGTATCCCGGAGGGTGTCATAGCCAAGAAATTCGGCGCGAGCAGAACCCCGATACGCGAGGCCATCAAGCGCTTGAGTGAATACGGGCTCGTGGCAATCGTGCCGAGGAGCTTTGCCCTCGTAGCAGAGCTCGATTGGAGAGAGGTCGAAGAGATAGCGCTTATCCGATCTCAACTCGAATGTCTCGCAGTCAAGCTCCTGGCCAATAAATGCACACTCCAGGATTACGAATTCTTAAAACGTCTTTCGACGGAGTGTCTGTCGTTGATTTCCACAGGAGATCTCTCCCACGTCTTCGAAAAGGACAGCCAGTTGCATCTCGAGATTGCAAGGAGGTCGGGAAATCAGAACCTCTACAAAATCCTCGAGAATCTGGATGCTAAAATCCAGCTGGTGAGGCTGAGAATCTGCGTGGATCCTCTGGAGGTGGCCAAGGATATACAACAGCACGAAGAAATCCTGAATCGAATAAGGGACCATGACGTCGCGGCGGCGGTCTTGCTGATGGAAAGCCACATCCTCAACCATTACGAAAACCTCATCGCTAACTCATAGACGGCATGGGCGAATACCGACTTTACTAAACGGAGGCGCATCCAATGATTTATGAGAGTCTCTTCGAGAGAGAGAGCAAAAAAACAATAAAGGCTGCCCTTATCGGGACGGGCGAGTACGGAACATCTCTTCTCAGTCAAATTCCTTTTATAAGACGCTTGGAGGTGCCGGTTATCTGCGATAAGGACCCGGAAGCCCTCAGCCGGACATGCCGCGAGGCCGGAATTCCCGAGGAACAATTGGCGCACTGCGGAAGCAGAGCCGAAGCCATGAGGGCTATAGAAGAGGGCAAGTATGCTCTGGTTCTGGACGGATCGATCGTAGCTGAGCTGCCTGTCGATGTGATCGTCGAATGCACCGGCGAACCCGAAGATGGAGCCCGCTACTGCAAATCGGGGATCGAAAACGGAAAGCACGTTGCCGTGGTGAACAAAGAGATGGATTCGGTCATCGGACCCTATCTGAGTTATTTTGCCGCTCAAAACGGCGTTGTCTATACCTCGGCTGATGGGGACCAGCCCAGCCTCCTGGTAGGGCTGATCTCATGGGCCCGGAGCATCGGTCTGGAGGTCGTCTGCGGCGGAAAGTCACTGGAACAGGATGCCATCTTCGACGAAGAGACCGGCGAGGTGGCCTTCGGGCGCTCGAGAACCACCCTTTCGAAGGACGACAGGAAGATTCTCAGGAAAATTGGCGGGAGCGACGCACAGCAGATAGTCAGGGAACGACGAGAGGCCCTTGCGGCCATCCGAAAGGTCGCGCCCGGCACTCTCTGCGAGTCCGTGATCGCCGCCAACGAAGCCGCCATGACGGTCGACACGTCGCTCCTTCATGCTCCCTTTGTGCGCACCTCCGAGCTGGCTCAAGTTTTCTGCAAGACAGACGAGGGCGGCATACTGGAGAAATCTGGCGTCATCGACACGGTATTCTGCCTTCGAAGGGAGGACGATACGAGCTTTGCCGGCGGCGTGTACATCGTTGCCAAGTGTGACAACTCCTACGTTCGCGGCTACCTCCAAAGGAAAGGTCATATCTTCAACCACGGCGGAACCTGCATGGCTCTCGTTCGCCCCTACCATTTGCTAGGGGTTGAGACTCCCATCTCCGTGCTATGCGCCGCCCTGCTGAACGTCGCTACGGGCGGAAACGATTACAAACCCCGTGTCGACATGGCGGGAGAGACCACCATGGATCTCAAGGCAGGATCGACGGTTGAGGTCCATCATATCCGCGGCAGCAAGATGCTCGAAGCGCACATCGTTCCGGCCGCCGCCATGTTCGATAAAACTCCCATACCCTTCTACCTCGCGGGGAACAACAAACTCAAGGTGGATGTGCCGGCAGGAACGGTTCTGACCTATGGAATGGTGGAGCGTCCTTCCGGTTCCGTGCTCTGGAGCCTGAGGGAACAGCAGGACAAGACCCTGCTTCCTCTCCGGTAGCGGAAAGGGCCGGGACATACTCAGAGACCACATTGAGAAGGAGAGGAGCAAATGAAATCGACCCTCATCTACAGCAAGACGCTGGGATGTCTCATCGGCGGCATCGTAGGCGATGCCATCGGCACATCCACGGAGGGTAAAACCTACCAGGAGATCGAGAAGCAGTTCGGCTGGGTGGCGGACTTCGAGGGCGTGGGTACCGACGACACCATACTGAAGCACCTCCTCGCCGACACTCTGATTCAGACTGAGGGCTATGCTACTCTCGATGACTGGGCCCAGGTGTGGCTGGAGCGCTGGGACGCCATCTTCGGGCCCAAGGTGGGCAAGTTCTTCCAGTCGGTCCTTCACACAGCCGCCAAGCTCCGCCGAAGCGGATCACCCCCCCGTATGGTGGCCCTCGGCAACATGCCCAGCTCGAGTACAGCCATGTGCATCTCACCCATCGGAATCGTCAACGCCTTCAATCCGCGGCAGGCAGCACTTCAGAGCTACAATGTGGCCAGCCTGATCCACATACACGATGTCGGTTTCTGCCAGGATGGAGCCGCAGCGATGGCCGCCGCCGTAGCCGAGGCCTTCAACCCCGAGGCCACCGTCGACTCCATTATAGCCGCTTCCAGCCGCTATCTGCTTAAGCTGAGCGGCGCCGAGATGAAGAATCTCATAGAGAGGACTCTCGCTCTGGCTCGCGATTCTGGTGAGTTCAAAA
Source organism: uncultured Spirochaetales bacterium (assembly GCA_964561715.1). Lineage (GTDB taxonomy): Bacteria > Spirochaetota > Spirochaetia > SZUA-6 > CAZLRN01 > CAZLRN01. The sequence continues at coordinate 109 of CAZLRN010000110.1, read as the reverse complement.
CCTTTCGAAAGGCGGTCTATGACGACGGGGCTACCTTTTTTCGCCCTTTAGCCTGCGACTCTCGTGAAACGGTTCCCCTAACAGTGGCCCTCTTCTTCCTGGCAGGGGG
>CAZLRN010000109.1:0-11427 GCA_964561715.1 uncultured Spirochaetales bacterium | reverse complement strand
AACCAAAGGACTGCCTGACTCCCGGTAGCCTGATGTTCCAGCTCGTGGTGTTGGCTTTCTCCTGGATTACTCGGGTAACGGATGGAATACTCTTTGGCAGCGTCTTGTAGGCGGGATCTTCGGCCCTTACGGCGCTGAACACAAAAATTCGCCTCATATCCGGCGATCCCATGACGCGCCCGAGCCTAATCCGAGCGTTTTCTCTCTGACCAGATTCGAAGTTTTTGTTGATGAGCGAGATGAGAATAAAGGCCCGCATGTGATCCTGATCTTTGATGAGATCTATGATCTCCGCCGTTGGATCGATGAGAAGATAGATCCAAGCGTTCTGCTGGGGATACACAAGGGCGAAGTCAAATATCACCTTTTTATAGATATTTTCGACTACCGAAGGGACCGGCTCTTTCTGCTCGGCGTACCACCACCAGGGAATGATCGGGCGAGTCTTGGATGACTCGACGACCTTGCAGAGGGTCTCATCGGGTTTGAAGCCCCTCCTTGGGAGTTTTCCATCCCATGCATCGGGATTCATGTTTGCGATTTTCTTGATATTCGCAAGGCTTTGATAAGGATCCAATCCTACTTGGTGAGAGATGAGAAAAGCGTGTACATGAGTGGAAAACTTTTTGTCTTTAGCCATATAATGCTCCTACCAAAGAGTATATCCTTCTTCGGGTCTTTCAGCAAGAAAGGGAGTGCGTCCCAGGGGCGCGACTCCAGGGGAGAGCTTTCATGGACGATAGACTATCTATTCTCTACTCAAGACGCAGCGTGCGGGACTATACATCCGAGCGAATCGGTCAGGATGATGTCCGCGAGCTCTTGCAGGCGGCTATGGCTGCGCCGTCGGCTAGCAACAGCAAACCGTGGCATTTTGTGGTCATCGAAGATGCAGCGATGCTGAGTTCACTATCTGACGTCCACCCTTACGCCAAAATGCTGAAAAAGGCGCCTCTCGGAATCGCAGTCTGCGGAGATCCTTCGAGGTCCAGCTGGTGGGTTCAGGATTGTAGTGCGGCAACGGAGAACCTGCTTATTGCGGCATCAGGTCTGGGGTTAGGTGCGGTTTGGCTGGGGGTACATGGTCGATCCGATCGGGAAGCGAAGGTCAGGGATCTGCTGGGTGTACCGGAGGATATCGGAGTTCTCTGCCTGATATCCGTCGGGCATCCCGTGCGTGTCCCTGAGCCTCGGAGCCAGTACGACGAAAGTCGGATTCACCGGGGGAGCTGGTGAGGTACCCAGCCGAAGTGCCGGGGATCGGCCTCAATTCGTTTCGATGAAGGTGATCGCCCGGTGACGCACGAAGGTGTCGAGGTTTTTGTTTTCGTCCAGGTTTCCTGAAGGGAGGAATCCGCCGGCCATGCTTTCGTGGCCCCCTCCAAATCCCACGCCGTCGAGGATAAATCGGACTAGATCGTTTGCCTTGACCTTCCTGTCAATACTCCTCGTCGAGAACTTAATTCCTGATTCCCGAATGGAGTAAGCGATAACGACATTCACACCGGAAATAGTAGTAACGATGTCACTGGCTTGGCCCAGAAGAGAATCGTTGGCATTGTCCAGCCGGAGGAATCCCAGCTCTCCGTATACCTCTACGGTGTTGAAGGCTGTCGCGTAGTCGACCAGATCGTTTTTTGTTATCTGATTACCCTTCAAATCGTTTATCAGCGCGATATCTGTCTGATTGTAAAGATTGTAAAACATATCTATATCGAGACTCGAGACGCCCCTCGTGAGGTTGTCCGTGTCCATGAATATCCCGTAGACCAGGGCCGTGGCGATCTTCCGTGGCACGGGAATCCTGTTTTCGGTGAAGTACTCGGCTATGATCGTCGAGCAGGCACCCAACTCCGGCCTGATGTCCTCGAAGCGGTAGCCCTTGTTTCCCATATATTCGTGATGATCGATGCTGGCCACTTCGTCTGTCGCGAGGTCTGTGACGTTTGCGTTTCCCTTCTGCACATCGACTAGGACGGCCCAATCCTCCTTGCCGAGGGTGTGCACCTCCGATGCCAGGCGAAGCTCGATGCCGAAGAGCTCCAGCATCTTCAGCGAGTTCGCCTTTTCCAGCTCACTCTCGTATACAATCTCGCTCGAGATTCCCCTCTGTTCCAGCAGATACTTCAGCGCAAATGTGCTGGCCAGGGCATCGGGATCGGGCACGTTGTGGGGTTGAATGAAGACTTCGTCCGGTGCCTCGGAGAGAAGACGGCACAGCTCATCGAGCTTTGTCATGGGAACCTCCTAATAGTCGGTCATTTTGCATCAATCCCATCCCAGTTGATTAGAGAACCAGAATCCACATAGGATTGGCTCCTACCGCAAAGCTGTGAGTGGAGACAAGGGTGCCGGTTTGGGGCTCTATGCGATATACGCTCATGTTTCCCGAATCGAGACCTGCGGCCATCAAAAGCCTATCTTGGGGATCGAGGTTGAAGGCCCGGGGTGTCTTTTCGGTGGCAGTCTGTCCAATGGGGTTGAGCTTACCTGTATCCTGGGCGATGGAGAAAGCGGCGATACTATCATAACCCCTGTTCGACGCAAAGAGGAGTTTGCCGTCTCGGGTCATATGGATTTGGGCACAGGTGTTTTTTCCTGAAAAGCCTTCGGGAAGCGTCGATACCGTTTGAAAGGGGGAGATGGCGCCTGTGGAAGGGGCTACATGATAGGCGCATATGCTGCAGCCCTGCTCATTCACGAAGTACACATATAATCTATTTGGGTGAAAGCAGAAATGACGAGGCCCTTGACCCTCTGCAGGGGAAAATCGAGCTTTCTCGGAAAGGCGCCCGGTCTGCGCATCGAAGTTGAACTGGATGATGAGGTTCGGTCCGGTGTGAGGCACATAGGCAAAGGCGTTAGTCGGATCGGTCTGCATCGAATGAGCATTTTTGGCCGTTTTAATCGATTCAATGGGGGGATCTTGGAGCACGCCGCCGGAACCGATGCGATGGATGGCCAGGGCGCCGGCGGCGTAATAAGTCGAGAAGAGGAAACGTCCGGTTCGATCGGTGGCAAGAAAGCAAGGATCAGATTCGAGAGGTGTTTTCCCGCAGAGGCTCAGATTCCCCGTGCTCCGATCGATCTCAAAGGAGGCGATGTGGCAGCTCGATCTCAGGCCGGCGAACAGGTATGCGCCACTTGGATCGACGGCGAGCGGAGCGGGGCGCCCTTCTATCTCTACATTCCCAATAGGCTCCAGCAAGCCCGTTTGAGTATGCAAAGAATAAATCGCGATTCTATCTTCTCCCGAAAGTGAGACATAAACGGTATGATTCAAGGCAAGGCCTCCTCTTTGGGTCAGACTTTTGAGCGTGCCTGTGGCTCGAAATTAGTAAGCCGAACCGGCTTGAGTCAATGCATTTTTTTCCTTCTCAGATTGAGAACGAAACTGACGATTCTGTCGCGCGTCGATTCGTTCAGTGGCCCAAAGACGAGATGCATGACATCTCCATCTCTCGAGAGACGCACGATTTCGGCTACAATCGAATATTCGGTGCCCCCGGGTGTGACAACGACGCTGTTCCGATCGACGCTCGCCGATTGGGGGGTAGCCGGAGTTTCAAAGTCGATCTGCACATCCTCGCCTGTGCGAAATCTTCTCTGCGGGTTGATGAGGGCGGCCCCGCCGCCACTGATGTCCATGAAGCGGGTAGGCGTCATGGGCTCCTCTGATCCTGCAAGCCGGACGAAGGCTGCCATGGGGATCTTTGTCCGATAGTATTTGCGTCTCTGTGACCGGGAGATCCTCTCTGAATGCGAAATCTTGAAGTCCCGGTCCTGGAGGCTGAGGACCTCCGCGGTGAAATGAAAGGTGCCGCTCTTCGTCTTGAAGTAGCAGGTTAGTCTGCTTCCAACCCCTGGTGCGACGATCTGTCTGTCGTTGATCCGAATGACCAGCCCTTCTCGATCAGAGCTTATTAGCTTTCCATAGAACCTTTTTGTCTCCCTTTGAACGATGAGTAGAAAGATATGAGCTGGGAGAAGCGTAGTCGAAATGATCTGCTTCTCTATGCTTCGGCGTTTGAATCCCAGCCGAACCCGCAGAGATGAAAGAGTCCCCTCGTCTATATCCTGGTCCTGCATCAGGCGGGATGCACAGAGATTGAAGAGTGACTGATTACTCAGCAGAAGATGCTTTTTGATCTCAGGATCCGAAAGGTACGGATACATCTTCTGCAGTAGATCTCTCTCCTCCTTGGTCAAGCCCAGCTCCCTAATCCTGGATTCGTAGATGCTGCGGGACTGTTTCATCTTCGAGGTAAGGCGCTTGCGGTTGCCGTAGATATAAATCCCGAGAACAACTATGAGGAGAGTGAGCAATCCTGCAACCACTAAAATGATCTCGAGAGGATTGCTCATGAATCCGAGGATGACGTCTCTTAAGGGGGAAGGTGACTCCACTCAAACTTCCAGAAGCCGTTGTTTTTTCCTCGTTAGTATCGTGAGAAGAGGTGATTATTTCAACCCTTTCCTGGCGTTCGGTTTTCCCGTATGATATCCGCGATGCATGTCCGCCTTAGAAAACCGCTTCGGTTCCTCGTGATGTTCGGATTGTTCGGAGCGCTTTTCCTTGAGCTCTTCATACAAGGCTGTGCCACCGGTAGGGCATCCCTCTACTATAGCTCTCCTGAGCTGCTCGAGCGGCTGCAGCGGGCTCCGACACAGTTCCCCAAAACTCGTTTTTTGGTACTGACTGATCCCCATATCTACGATCCTAAGCTCGGAATCGAGGGGGAGTCGTTCGAAAAATACCTACTGCGAACGCCTTTGCTTTTGGCCGAAAGTGTGGAGATATTTGAGCAAGCCATCAGGGAGATTCGGAAGGAACGCCCGGACTTTGTTCTCGTATGCGGAGACCTTACAAAAGACGGCGAGAGAATCTCTCATATGCGCTTTAAGCTTCTTCTCGAAGAGATAGAGCACGAAGGAGTGCCTGTTTACGTCATACCGGGAAACCATGATATCGACAGTCCCTATGCTACGCGTTTTGTTGGGAATCATCGATTGAAGGCGGAATCGCTTTCAGCGGCGGAGTTCTCTCAGATCTATCGGGAATTTGGGTATAACGAAGCCTTGCTCCGTGATCCGGGGTCTTTAAGCTATGTCGTAGAGCCGGTGGAGGGGCTTTGGGTCATTGGGATCGATTCTTGCCGCTACGCCGACATCGAACAGCAGAGCCGCGGAGACGGCCGCATTCGCCCGGTTACCATACAGTGGCTACGAGCGGTGCTTCAACAGGCTGCGGAGGAGGGAAAGTCCGTTATCGGATTCGTTCATCATGGAATCCTCGAGCACTTCGAAGGGCAGAGAAGGTACGCCGCTGATTTTCTCGTGCAGGACAACCGGAGGGTGGCTCGGTTCCTGGCTGAACATGGCATGGGTATCGTTTTTACCGGCCATATGCACGCTCAGGACCTCGTTGAGCAGGAGTGGAACCTCGGCAAAGAATCTGTAAGGCTCATCGATGTGGAAACCGGCTCCCTCAGCTCTTTCCCATGTCCATTCCGTCTTGTCGAGATCACCCCGGATCCTGCATGGCCAAAAGCCTCCTTGAGCATTAAGACGCGCTATATCACTTCCATTGAAAGCCGCAGGGTAGATTTTTGCAGCTACGCCTACAGGCGCTCCTATCGAGCCACCCATAGAGCAATGAGGCGGCGCCTCGAGGCCCTATGGGTTACCGATGATGATGCGGCAGCTCTCGCCGAGTGGCTTACCATCACCGCTATAGCCCACTTTCTGGGAGACGAACGAGTAGAAGAGGATCCCTTCGAGCCAGAGCGTCTAGGGTTCTGGGCAAAAATTGTGGCAAGAGCCGCCCGGGAGCTGATGGATGGTCTGTGGAACGATCCGGCGCCTGCCGATAACAACCTCACTTTGCACCTCGAGTAAGGGCCGGTCGGAAGAATGAAGGGCTAGCTTTGAGCAAGCCTCGACCGACCTCTATGATATTGTACATCGATGTGCCGTTGAGAATCACCTCGAAGAGAAACACGGCGATCACAATAGGTGTGATCATCACCAGGAGGTAGGACAGCCCGTTGGCTATGCCGATGATCCCGAGGTTTGTTATCCAACGCAGCACTTTCTATACAGAGTAGTCGCGTTTGCTTTTTTTGACTCTCTTGCGAGAGGCCCGAATCTCGTCGGCATAGTCTGCCAGCAGAAGCCGAAGCTTGGAGCGGAGCGTGTCGAGCCCAAACTCGTCTCTGGCCGATTCAAAGTTTTTGTTTACGATTTCGCTGCGGCTTTCCGGGTGTGTCAGGACGTGGTGCATCTGATCAACCGCCTCGTCTGGGATTAGAAGCCTGCCGGACTTATCGTATCGGGCCCGAAGCTCAATGTTCTCAATGCCCGTGGGTTTAATGTCCGTTTTATAAACCAGATAGGTCGTCGTCACAACGGGAACTCTGGCTGCCATGGCCTCCAGCAGGGCATTTCCAAATCCCTCCCAGATCGGTAGAAAAGTGACAAGGTCTGCGTTGACCAGAACATCTCTGTTCGTATAGAGTCTCTGACCCTCACCGTTTAATCCCCTGATCGAGGAGACCCTATCCGAAATCAGGTGGAGAGGAACGCCGAGCTTTTCAGCCATTTCTTTGATGACCCGTATGTAGTTTTTATCGGGTTCGTCCCCCTGGTAGAGGGAGATAATATAGTGGATCCGACTTGACAGTTCGGGGTGCAGCTGGATCAGCCTGCTCACGAGAGCGACGGAATCCTCGATGCGCTTTCTCCTCACAATCCTGGTTGGCTGAACGACTAGAATATCAGTCTCACCAAATCCGAAATCCTCTCGAAAATGACTATTGTACTCGTCCAGAACAGGAGGATTGTCGAAATCTTCGCAGTTTGGAATGACAAAGGGCTGGATTCGCTTGAGAGACTTGAGAATGTGTTCTGCGTACGTAGTCAACACGACGTGCTCCAGGCTCAAATCGACAGGAGGCATGATGCTGTTTAAGAGCGTCTCGATGTAGTTGTGACTGAAACGGCTTCTCTCCCACCAGAAGTCGTGATGGTGAAAGATCGTGGCCACCTGCATGCGAGTGGCGAGCTCGTAGACACCTAAGCCTCCAAGCAACGTCATGGGCATGGCATTGGTGTTTTGCGCGATAATGACATCGATGTCGTTCTCTTGTACCAGCTCGTGGAGCCTGGTCGCAACTTCACTGCCCTCCTGTGAGATGTTTTCCAGAAGCTCCTGCTTGATTTCCTTCTTGAGGGGAGGGGAGTTGTTGTGAAGATACGGGAAAACCAGCTTCTCGTAGTACTTCTGTCTCGGAGAGTCGAAATCGATGGTCTCGAGGACGATCTGATTCTCCTGTGCAACCTGAGAGAGAGGATTGGCATATCTTCCCGCTATAGTCACAAGTGTGTGACCGAAAGCCTGGAGCTGGTCAATCCATTTATCAACTTCAAGGGAGACTCCGTCTACATCTCCCAGCTTACCGCTTATAATTCCTATACGAAATCGGTCGCTCATAGAGTGTTATGCGGTCCTCCGAGCGTTGGACAATGCTCTATGGACAAATGAGCCAACACCTATTAGAATTCCTCGCTAATGGCAATCCGCTTCACCTCTTGCGTTCTCACCGTTATAGTGAATAATGATTTTATGATCAAGTGTCCACATCGGAATTGCGGGAGCCAGTATTCGGGCCAGAAGATTCGCCTGAACAGGGAGGGCTCGATTTTTGGACGTGGGCACGGGCGCCAGGATGAGCTTGGCGAGAATGCATTTGGTACGGATGGAGGCTAGACGAGCATGGTGACGGAGGCGATGATCGGCCGGATGCCTAAGGTAGAGCTGCACGATCATCTCGACGGGGGAGTCAGGCCCACAACGATCATAGAGCTAGCAAAGGAGTACGGCGTAGCGCTGCCGGCGACGGATCCCGATGAGCTGGCGAAGTGGTTTCATCGCGGAGCTAACCGCAAGAGCCTTTCCCTCTATCTGGAGGGATTCAAGGTTACCATTTCCGTCATGCAGACCGCTGAAGCCCTCGAGCGAATCGCCTTCGAGGCGATGGAGGATCTGGCTGCGGATAATGTGGTGTACGCCGAGATCAGGTTTGCTCCCAATCAGCACATGGAAAAAGGAATGAACCTCGAGTCCATCGTTAGTGCGGTGCTTGCAGGTCTGGATAGAGGCAGGAAAGAAACCGGTGTCGAATACGGCGTGATTATCTGCGCCATGAGAGACCAGTTTGTGTCGCTGGAGATCGCGGAGCTGGCGGCGAACTTCAGAGAGAAGGGAGTCGTAGGATTTGATATAGCGGGGGATGAGTTCGGGCATCCTCCCAAGAAACACCTCGATGCCTTTGAGTACATTCGTCAGAAAAACTTCAATATCACGATTCATGCAGGGGAGGCTTTTGGGATCGAGTCGATCTGGCAGGCGATACAGATCTGCGGCGCCCATCGTATAGGGCATGCCACCAGATTGATCGAGGACATGAGTGTTCAGGGAACCCGTATCGAGAAGATGGGCACCCTCTCCCATTTTATCCGGGACAAGAGAATCCCCATGGAGATGTGCCTCTCGTCAAATGTGCAAACCGGCGCCGCGAAGTCATTTGACGAGCACCCCTTTCACATCTACTACCGCAACAACTACCGCGTAGTGCTCTGTACCGACAATCGGCTCATGAGCAACACGACCTTGGGCAAAGAGATGTATCTGGCGGCCCAGCACTTCAATCTCACCTTGCGTGATCTGGAAAAGATCACGATCAATGCCATGAAGAGCGCCTTTGTTCACTACGACGCCAGGATTCAGCTCATCTACGATACGCTCAAGCCCCAATTTGCTGAGATCCTAAGCGAGATTGCCCCCTTCGAGTAGGGCTTCGAGCGCTCATACCTGGTGGATTTCGGCGCATCTACGATGCCCCGGTTCACCGGCGTCTCTTATAGAATTTTCAATTTGAAGGCGTTGAGATAGATCTGGGATGCATCTTCTGCTGTCAGCGGTCTCGGGTTGTTGACCAGGAGCCGGGTAACCTTCATTGCTGCCTCGGCCAGAGCAGGAACAGCCGATTCCGGAATACCGAGCTCTGAGAGACCGGCCGGGATTCCACAGGCATCGGAGATTTCTTTTATGCGGATAACGGCCTGCTTTGCGGTACGTTCAGGATCCTTGCTGATCGGCTCACCCAAAGCTTCGGCTATCCTGGCGTACTTTTCCGTACATGCGGGCAAGTTGAAGCTCATCACGTATGGAAGGAGGAGAGAGTTGGCCACACCGTGGGGGACCTTGAACGCTCCTCCCAGTGGATAGGCCAGTGCGTGAACAGCAGCCGTATTGACCGGTCCCAGACACATTCCACCGTAGAGACTGCCCAGGGACATGGATTCTCTCGCTGCGATATTTTTGCCGTCTGTGACTGCTGTCTCTATGTTCGCTCCAATCAAACGAATCCCTTCGATGGCGATGGTATCGATGATCGGATGAGCATGCACGTTGGTATAGGCCTCGATGCAGTGTGTCATCGCATCCATTCCGGTCGAGGCGGTAACGTGAGGGGGGACGGACAGAGTCAGCTCCGGGTCGATGATGGCCACGTCCGGGATGAGGTAGGGGCTTACCACGCCCTTTTTAAGCTTTTCGTGTTGATCTGTCAGGATCGCATTTGGGGTCACCTCGCTTCCGGTGCCCGAAGTTGTCGAGGCGGCAATGAGTCTGACCCTTCGCTCTTCGACGTTGCCGATTCCAAGAATCTCATCGATGGTCTGATTTCCACGAAAGAGAACCGCCAGAAGTTTGGCAAGATCCAACGTAGAGCCGCCGCCTATTCCGACCAAGGCATCGGGAGAGAAATCCCTCACAGGCTCGAGGATCTGCCGTAAGGTCTCGAAGGGGGGCTCCGGAACGCTTTCGGTGCTTATCCGTGTTTTCATATCGTTTGACTCGAGCCGGGCAAAAACTCGATTCAAGTCATGATGAACGTTTGGGTCGCACAGGATGAAGACTCGTTTGCAGCCCTCGAGGTGTTTCTCCAGGGTATCGATCGTTCCTGCTCCGAATTCGATTCTCGGAGGCCAGCTCACGGTAACCTTTTTGACCATAGCGTTAGCTCCTCTTGATTAGCTCTTCGCGATTCAACAGTTCTGTGGTGACTTCTCTTGCCTGTCCTCGAAGGGCTCTCTTGTACATTCTTGACGCCGGCAAGATGATTCTCCCGTATCTCCGCGGCGGCTTCGGAGTTCTTATTTGCCGGGACTCTCATGCACTCTATAGTAGATGCCGGCCTGAGATTGTCAAGATTTCATTGGTAAATGCATATATGAATGAATGTGAAGAACCATTCAAACATCTGAGACGAAGTTTTGACAAAGCTTTGAGATTTGATGCAGATTTATTGACAGCCTCTTGGAATTCTTGGTAGCATGTTTAGTTCTTAGTAGTGAAAACGAGGAGGTACAAATGAAAAGAACAAGTATTCTATGCTTGGTGGTGGGTTTAGTGCTGATGATGGCGCCTCTCTTTGCGGGGGGCCAGAAGGAAGGCGCTGGAACGGCTGCCGCTGTCAAAATCAATTTCATGGCAACGGGAAACGAGCCGACCCAGGAGATGTACAAGGAGCTGGTGGAGGTATTCAACGGCAAGCAGAGCAATGTTTTCGTCAACTACATGCCCCATCCGGAAGGCGGTTGGGAGAAAGTCCGGGCTATCTTTGCAGGGGGCCAGGCCGAAGACTGCATGAGAATGGACGATGACGACGTGTATGACTTCTCCCAGATGGGTATGATCACCCAGCTCGATCCCTATATCGACCAGGATCTGAATCGTAAGGATTACTACGGTGCCACGTGGAGCGTCCTGGACGTGGAAGGAAAGGTCTACTCCGCCAACGTGGCGTTCGGGACAAATGCCTTCCTGTACAACAAGAAGATCTTCGCCGATGCAGGCATTAAGGCCCCGACAACGTGGTACAAGACGTGGGAATGGAAAGACTGGGTGGAAGCGCTCGCCAAGATGACCAAGGACGAGAACGCAGACGGAAGGCCTGAAGTCTACGGCGGCCAGATGGAGAGAAACAATATCACAAACCTCTTCTACTCCAACGGAACGGATCCCCGCATCGCCAAGGACAAGGTGAGATTCAACGATCCCAAGATCGTGGAAATGTTCACCGAGTACGCCGATCTGTACAAGAAACATTACGTGGCTCCTCCCGAAACGGAGCGTCAGGTCCTCATGTTCAACGGCAAGGTCGGCATGGCCTGGGGCGAAGAGATCGTCATGAACGGTGCGCCACCGGAGATCGACTGGGACGTCACGTCCGTTCCCAAGATGAAGATCCATCCCTACACCGTGGATTACGTCAGATGCTTCGTTGTCCCCACTCAGTCCAAGCACCCCAAGGAAGCCTTTTCGTTCTACGGCTTCTGGTTCAGCGAAGAGGGGCAGAAGAT
>CAZLRN010000108.1:0-11634 GCA_964561715.1 uncultured Spirochaetales bacterium | reverse complement strand
AGTGTACCCATTATGGTGCGCCGCTTGCCGACGGGGTGCTAAGGGGAGGAGAGATTATCTGTCCCTGGCACGGAGCCCGTTTCGATATTAGCGACGGAGAATTAGTTGCCCCGCCGGCTCTCGATGATATTCCTTCGTACGAGGTGAAGGTTGAAGGGGGAGAAGTATTCATTGGCTTGGTGAAGGAACGAGGGCTCAAGAGAGCGCCCGGGCGAGATGAGAGAGCATTTTTAATTGTAGGTGCGGGTGCAGCGGGAAATGCCGCGGCAGAAACCCTACGGAGGCAAGGGTTCGCGGGGCGGGTAATTCTGGTGACTTCAGAGCCGGACATTCCTTACGACAGGCCCAACCTCTCCAAGGGATTTTTGACCGGCGAAGATCCTCCTGAGTGGCTTCCACTGAGAAGCAGGGAATTCTACGAGAAGGCCGAGATCGAGCTCCTGACAGAGAAACGCGTAGAAAGAATCGATCTAAGGGATCATTCAGCGCTTTTTGGTGATGGCGAAAGCTTGAAATACGACAAACTGCTCCTAGCCACCGGCGGGAAAGCCAGATCCCTCGCGATTCCTGGAATCTCTCTGCCTGGATGTTTTCTCTTGAGAAGCCGGGCAGATGGGCTGCGTATCAGAGAGGCAGCTGAAGAGGTCAGAAGAGCTGTTGTCATCGGCGCTAGCTTTATCGGCTTGGAGGTTGCGGCAGCGCTTCGAAAGAGGGGAATCGAGGTTACGGTGGTCGCTCCGGAGCCTGTGCCGTTGCCCGTCTTTGGAGAGCGCGTTGGAAAGAGAATCCAGCGATTGCACAGCGAGAAGGGAGTGAGCTTCCAATTGGGTAAGATCCCTGCGGAAATAATCGGTACTGAAGGAGTGGACAAAAATGCGGTACGGGAAGTCGTGCTTTCTGATGGAAAACGGCTTCCAACAGATATAGTTGTGATAGGTGTAGGAATAGCGCCGGCCCTTGAGCTCCTCGAGCATACAGGCCTCATTCACGACGGCTGTCTATCCGTTAACGGCCATCTAAAAACCGAGGCTGAGGATGTCTATGCCGCTGGCGACATAGCTGCGGTGCCGGACCCGCGCTCCGGAGAACGGATCAGAGTGGAGCACTGGATAGTGGCGGAGAGGCAGGGTCAGCATGCGGCTCGCGCTATGTTGGGAACCGATGCCGCTTACGACGAGCTGCCCCTCTTCTGGACCTTGCAGTACGATTCATCGCTGAAATATGCGGGCTTTGTCCGCGACTTCGATCGCGCGGTCTACCGCGGAGATGTGGATAGCGGGGCCTTTCTGGCTGGTTACTATGTGCGGGACAAACTCAAGGCTGTTGCCACACTGGGAATGGCTGGAGACTTTATGAAGGTGGCGGAACTGATCAAGGCGGGAATCGAGGTTCCTAGAGAGGATTTCGAGCAGCCCGGTGATGATTGGCTGGAGAATGTCTGGCAATCGATAGATCACTGATATCATTTCGGTTGCCCGCAGCTGGTTCTATTGACTGACATGGCGCAGATATGCTACATCTGTCTATGGCTGCCATATTCTCAGAACCCTCCCGGACCTTTAGTGAGTTCCTTCTTATTCCAAACCTGACTCGTACCGATTGCATTCCGCAGAATGTATCCCTGAGAACTCCCCTCGTGAGATATAAAAGAGGGGGGGAACCCGCGCTCGAGATTAATATTCCTCTAACCTCGGCAATTATGCAATCCGTATCTAATCACACTCTGGCGATTGCGCTGGCTCGTTGCGGCGGGTTGTCGTTTATCTATCAATCGCAGCCCATTGAACAGCAGGTGGAGATGGTTCGCAAAGTCAAGAACTTCAAGGCTGGTTTTGTGGTAAGCGATTCCAATCTCAAACCTGATAACGACCTAAAAGACGTGAAAGCGCTGCTCGAACGTACTGGTCACAGCACCATGCCCGTCACGCAGGACGGCAGTCCCAACGGGGAGCTCCTTGGAGTACTGACCAGCAGAGACTACAGGTTGAAGGACATGGATCTGAGCACGCCCGTTTCGGAAATCATGACGCCCTTCGATTCGCTGGTCTACGCCAAAGAGGGTATAAGCCTTCACGAAGCCAACGATCTGATATGGAATCATAAGCTGAATTCACTTCCGGTGGTGGACACCAGCGACAATCTCCGATATCTAGTGTTCCGCCAGGACTATGATGAGCACAGGGCGAATCCCGATGAATCGATTGATGCGGAAAAGAGGATCATGGTCGGCGCCGGGGTCAACACGAGAGATTACAGGGAGCGGATACCGGCTCTTGTGGAAGTGGGGGCGGACATTCTCTGTATTGATTCTTCGGATGGATTTTCCGAATGGCAGCGGGATCTTCTCGCCTGGGTCAGGGATGAATACGGCGAAAATATCAAGATCGGCGCGGGAAATGTCGTGGATGGGGAAGGATTTCGCTTTCTTGCCGAAAGCGGTGCTGATTTTGTGAAAGTTGGTGTGGGCGGGGGATCCATCTGCATCACAAGGGAGCAGAAAGGGATCGGCCGCGGCCAAGCCTCAGCGGTCATCGATGTGGCTAAATCACGGGATGAATACTTCGAATCCACCGGGATCTACGTGCCGATATGCTCAGATGGCGGCATCGTGCTGGATTATCATATCCTTCTGGCCCTTGCCATGGGGGCTGACTTCGTGATGATGGGGCGCTATTTTTCTCGATTCGATGAGAGCCCTGGTCGAATCCTCAGGATTCAGGGCAACTACGTCAAGGAATACTGGGCTGAGGGATCACAGCGCGCCAGAAACTGGCAGCGCTACGACGTGGGAGGCGATGAGGCGCTCACTTTCGAGGAGGGTGTGGATATCTATGTCCCCTATGCCGGCGAGCTCAAAGAAAACGTGAGCCTTACTTTGAGCAAGATCAAGTTAGCCATGTGCAACTGCGGGGTGACAAACCTTTCGGATCTCAAGAGAGAGGCTCGGCTGACCATTGTTTCTTATACCACAATAAGAGAAGGCGGGGCACACGACGTTATCACCAAGGAAAAGGAGCTTCCTCCTGGAACCTAATGTCCAAAGCGCCGGAACCTACGATAAGCCGGCTACACCGGATAAACCTGGATGTTCTCGTCCAGGATCTGTCTGAGCTTTAAGGTGATGGCATCGAGGGTGCCCGTTTTGCTGCTGGGGCAGTTGGCACAGGCCCCTTCGAAGTGAATATAAACCTCGGTGGCTGAATCCACCACCTTCATATCAACCACTTCGAGGCTTCCTCCATCTGCAGCCAGCATACTGCGGACCTCTTCGTCCAGAACGCCCTCGACAGCCTTGTGTCTCTGAATGAGATTCATGGATTTGAAGTCCTTTTCCGTCAGGACCTTCTGGAATTTCTCTCTCTCCATTTCCGCCCGGGTCTCTTTCAGAATGTCCACCAGGTAGTATTTACGCTCCTCATGTCCTCCCGGTTGCACACAGCTCTTGCAGAAGGCGCCGGCCTTTGTGAAATGGGTAATCTCCTCCACTGTTTTCAGATCGTTTATCCTTATCACATCCTTTATGGTGCCGAGACTGACACGGGCACATTCGCAGACGATGTCCGCCTCTTCGAGAACCGACATATCGACGCCCTTATAGATAGAGGCCGCTTTTTTTATCACGTCGTAGGCCATTACGCTGCAGTGCATCTTCTGCGGCGGGATGGCCGGTGTATCTTCATCATCCCTCAAGGCTCTCTCGACATCCAGGTTGGTGATTTTCGTGGCTTCGTCGACAGTCAGGCCAATGGACATTTCTGCCATGATGTCACTCGACGCAATAGCAGTTCCACACCCGAAGCTCTTGAACTTAGCGTCGATGATCCTGTTGCTTTCGGTATCGACAATCCAGTAGAGTCGCACTGCATCCCCGCAGGCCTCTGCCCCCCAATCCGCTATGATTAGCTTGCCGCCCTTAGCCTGCGCCTCTTCTTCGGTTATATCCCCCAGGTGTCGGGGATTATTCATGCGGTCACTGACCTTGTTGGAGTACTGCTCCCAGAGTGAGCCGCCGATTAGATCGCTTTTTGCCATATCTCAAGCCTTCCTGCTAATTAGCTTTTCTCCTGGCGGAGAGGTCGCATTTCGGTCGGATTTGTGGATATATCCCTGAGCCTCTTGACGGATTTCTTGATTACCTCGATAGAATAATCAATCTCCTCCTCAGTAGTAAATCTGGAAAGGCTGAAGCGGATGCCTGTATGCGCCAGGCTGTCATCGATTCCTATTGCGACAAAAGTGGGATTGGGCTCGAGAGATTCGGAGGCGCAGGCGCTGCCTGTAGATGCTGCGACTCCCTGTTTGTTGAGATCCCAGATCATAGCCTCTCCCTCTACGCCCTCGAAACTGGCAAGAATCGTGTTAGGAGTTCTGAGGGTTCGGTCTCCTATAACCTGGGTGTTGGGGATCGCAAGAATGGCATCCTCCAGTTTGTCGCGCATTCTTCTCACCACCTTCTCCTCGAAGTCCAGGTTCTTGACCGCCAATTCCATAGCCAATCCCATGCCTATAAAGCCCGGTGTGTTGATGGTTCCGGCACGCATGTCGTCCATCTGCTCTCCTCCGTGGAGAAGGGGCGTTAGGGCTCTCCCGGCTCTCATAAATGTGCCGCCCACGCCTTTTGGTCCGTGAAACTTATGAGCGCTGAATGTCAGAAAATCAACCGGCACATCCCGAACATCGACCGGGACCTTCCCGATGGCCTGCACCGCATCGGTGTGAAAGAGCACGCCCTTCTCTCTGCACAGCTCGGCAAGCTCCTTGACCGGATTTATAAGCCCGGTCTCATTGTTGGCCCACATGATGGAAACAAGGGCAGTTCTGTCCGGATCGAGAAACTCCGACAGAATCGATTTATCTACGATGCCATCCCTGTTGACGGGCAGATATGTAACCTCCACTCCTAAACTCTCGAGAAATCTGGCCGAATTGGCGACGCATGGATGCTCCACTTGGGTTGTTATGACGTGATTCTTGGGGCTGTTTCTGATGAGATCGAAATAGACACCCTTGAGCACTGTGTTATTGCCCTCTGTGGCACAACTGGTCACGACGACGTCATCTTCGTCCTCGGCGTTTATTCCTTCGTAAAGCCGGTCCAATGCTATTCGCATATAGGGGTGAACCTCGGTGCCGAAGGTGTGCAGCGAGTTGGGATTGCCGTACATCTGACAGAGAAAGGGCTCCATGGCGTCCTTCACCATGGGATCGACAATGGTCGTTGCATTGCTGTCTAGGTAAACTCTATCCATATTTCTTCTCTAAGATAATAAAAATCGATGAGAAATATAAGTCTCATCTACGAGAGATTCTTTATGAAGAGCCTGTAGGTTTTTGCTTTCTCAGCGGGGTAGTAATTCATCGTATTGAGCATAGGTTCGTTTGTTTCGACGATTAGGGATTGCTCCATCTCATAGAATCCCATTTCGTAGCCTAACTGCGATACATGAAGAACGAGGGCGTTCTCGATCCCTCTGCCGCGGTACTGGGAGAGCACCCCAAGGAGAATGAATCGGATTTTTCTTGTTTTTTTCAGATTGCGAAAGAGCCGGATAAAACCAAAAGGAAAGAGCCGGCCGTTGATCATTTTGACCGCTTCGTTGGCGTCATAGGTCGTCAACGTGAAGGCAACCGGCACACTGTCCTTTTCTGCGATTAGAGTCAATTCGGGAACCACAATTCGCGCCATTTCGTGAAACAGCCGTTTCCATTCCCCCTCCGAGAATGGCACGTGTCCCCAGTTCTCCTGCCATGCGGAATGAAACAGCTCCCTGACGATACGCTGCTCTTCCTGCTTGGCATTCATCCTGACCGGTCGAATCGATACCCCGGCACGTGATAGAGTGCGTTCCTTGATACGGAAGAGTCTTTCATCGACGATGTTGACGTCCTTCAGGAGTCCTCTGTAGGCGTACCAGTCGATCGATTTCTCGTATCCGGCGTTTTCGATGAGAGTCCTATAGTACGGTGGATTGTGCACATTGAGCACATAGGGATCGCTGTCGAAGCCGTCCACTAGGATTCCCACCTCATCATATATGCCAAAGCTCAGAGATCCCTCACAGATCTTACGGTTTTTTTCTCTTAGATAGCTCTCGGCTCGGTCGAAGAGGGCATCAGCAACATCTTGATCGTTTTCGCATTCGAAGAAACCGAAAAACCCCTTCCCGTCGTCATGGTATTGGTCGTGGAGGTAGTTGATGTGTGCTGTGATTCGACCTACCTCATGACCGTTGCGAAATGCCATGAAGAGAGCCGCCTCGCCGTGCTCGAAAAAGACACCTCGCTTCGGATCGAGAAAGACTTTTTGTTCGGCTATAATAGGTGGTACCCAATGTGGGTCCTCGCGATAGATGTGCCACGGCATCTTGATAAAGGCCGTTCTTTCGCGGGGGGTCTTAACCTCTCTGACTTCAATGGAGTTCATTGGAGTAAGTACACAGCATAGGCGGTAGACCTGTCAAGGGAAAGAGTGCTATACATTAAACTGCAATAGCAGTTTAATGTTTAGGAGTTTACTTCGTAAACTCCATACCAGACAGCTTTGCTGTCTTGGATTTGGAAGTTCGCACAGCGAACTTCTAAAGCCAAAAATGCTCCTACAGTTTTGGGTAGTTAGCTTTTGCTAACTCCACGGTTTAGGAGTTTGCTACGCAAACTATCCAAGCCTATAGGGACAGTCTTGGATTACAGCTAGAGAAAGGCATATACGATAGAAAGGAAAGAGGCATGGTAAAGCGCAGCACAGATATGGAGAAAGAGATTCGCGAACGCATGCGAGATGGCGATGGTGAGGTCGAGATTCAACACCTCTTCAGGGAGGACGAGATCACGGGAAAAGCGAGGCTACTGGCGAGGTTACGACTGCAAAAGAATTGCTCTATAGGTCTGCATCGGCACGATGACGAAGAAGAGGTTTATTATATACTCAGCGGAAAGGGAGTTGTAACCGACGACGGCAAAGAGCACCAAGTCGGTCCGGGAGATGCTGTTCTTACCGGCGGAGGAGGCAGCCACTCCATTAGAAATAGCGAAGAGGAACCTCTCGATTTCGTCGCTGTTATCTTGTTATACAGCTAGATTGTAAATGGGTCTGGTAGGAAGAGTTCTTCGGAAAATCTTTCGAATAAAAATCAAAGACGATCCCGATCGTGTAGCCGAAGAGAAGTGGGAAACAAAGTTTCGGTGGATAGATGAGAACCGCTTTCTTCCTGAGAGCACTCCGAAGTACAGCACTCGTCTGCACAGGCGGTTTTTGAGTCTGGAACTGCAAAAGGAGAGCCTCTTTGCATGGACAACCGGGACACATTATAGGTATGCTGATTTCTGCCTCGAGGCTGAATTGGCCATCGATCAGGATAATGGTTACTCTGCCGTGGGATTGATCTTGCGGCAGATAGATGAGGAGAACTACTACTACTTTCTCTTATCCAATCATTCCTATTTCAGATTCGATCTCGTCTTCAATGGCAATCCCGTTCGTCTTATCGATTGGACTCCACTCCCGAGCTTTATCGATTTCAGTGAATTCGATTACATCCCCCTAAGGATCATTGCTAGGGGAAGCTTCTTTTCATTTTATCTGGACGACGAATGGATCGCCGAAGTCTCTGACGACACAATCCTGGAAGGCAAGATCGGCTTTGCAGCTCAGAATTACGAAGAGAAAGATCAGGCGCGTTTCTTTCTAATGGAGCTTTCCCTCACCTCAGTTCCCGTTGAAGTAGAGAGAGCCTATTTTCGATGGACGAGCTATGTGCCGATATGGCCGGAAGCCAGAGTCAATCTCGCGAAGACGTTCTTTGGTCAGGAACAGTTCGAATCGGTTATTGTACAGATGAGAAAGGCCCTCGCAGGCCGAAAAGGCGACGCCGAAGAATACATGCTTCTCGCCGAAGCCCTCATCAATCTGGAATCTTATGAACCTGCACTCCAGGCCGTCGGCCAGGCTCTTGATGAGGACAGCACTCATGATCAAGCCCTGCTGGAGAAAGCCAATTTGCTCTACCTCCTGAATCGATTCGAGGAGGCTCGGGCACACCTCGAGAGAATCATCACGAAGCTGACCGATAACGCCGCTGCCCACAACTTGCTGGGAAATATTACAACTGCGTTGAGTGACTGGGAAACGGCTAGACAGGCGTATCAACGCGCCGTAGAGATCCAGCCCGAGATGCCGCTCTTCAAGCTAAACCTTGCTCGCGCCCTGGACACGATGAACCTCATGGACGAAGCCAAGACAGTTTATCTGCAAGCCGCAGAGCAGCTCTTTCACGAAGACGCCTACAGCGAAGTCTGGCCTATCGTCTATCGGGTGAAAAGCATAGATCCGGAGAACCCGAGAAACATAGCTCTTTCGGGAAAGCTCTTTTTTTACGAGGGGAAAAAAGTCGAAGCCGAAGCGATCTTTCGGCGCCTATTGGCCCAGGGATTTGAAGAGGATAGCACGGTTTTTTTTCTGTTGGGTCTCATTCTCGCCGAGAAAGATGATCGAGAGGCGGCAGCCGAGTTCTTCGAAAAGGCATGTCGGCTCGAGCCCGAAGCTCCTCTCTACAGGCTTCGATTGGCAGAAAATCTTTTCCTGATGGGACGCGAGTGCCGATCGGATGTGGTTGAAGCCCTCCGCTTAAGCCCGGAGGATGCCTGGGTTAAAAATCTCTACGGACAGATGCTCATGGCTGAGGGAAAGGCCCATGAAGCTCTTGGCTACTTCGAAAAGGCCACTTTTCTCGAGGCCGATGAAGTAGACCTGAGCCTCAACTATTCTGACTGCTTGGCAAAGACTGGCCAGATCGAGGAGGCCCTGAAGGTTAACGGTCTTATACTAAACCGCCATGGAGACGATGCGAGGCTTTACAATCAGGAGGGTAATCTCTTTGTTCTGAAAGGAGATTATCCACATGCCCTCGTGTCATATGAAAAAGCTCTCAAGTTGGAGAGGGACAATCCTGACTATCTGAGAAACTGCGCTTCGACCTGCATCGAATTGGATATGATTCTGAGATCAGAAGAACTCCTTACTCGCCTTCTCGATTTGAGTCCGACACCCGAAACCTACAATCTTTTGGGGCATCTAGCGCTGATAAAGGGAGAGAATGCTCGTGCCGAAGCCGCGCTAAACGAAGGGCTGGAGCTGGAGCCTGAAAATATGGACTTACAGCTCAACAAGGCTGCTCTCTATATAGAGATGCGAAGGATAGACGAGGCCAGGAATATTATACAAAAAATCCTGACGGCAAACCCAGAAGAGACCAAGGCTAAGCGTCTACTAGAGCGCATTCATGAGGAGTTCGACGAGCGTTTGCAGTGCGCCGTATGCGGAACAGTCTGGTGGGTACCGAATGAGCTGCCTCCCCAGCCGGCTATGCGTTTACGCGGCCATCCCCCCGATGATTGCCCAGCCGGTCGATGCGCCCAGTGCGGTAAGGTTTATTGTATCAGATGCGCTCAGGAGCATCTTGTAGAAAATCGGTTCGTCTGCGCCGATTGCGGTGAGGTTCTGCGAGTTTCGGAAGACTCTCTCAAGTACCTCGTGCACGAGTATGTGAAAGAGGAGTTGACAAAGGGGTCCAATTAGTTAAGATGGAGGAACCAAATTTACCCATTTCTGTCCTGTGGACAACAGCATAGAAGCTATATGAGATCAATTGGTCCGAGATTTCTCCTGCTAGTGATAATTATGGTTGCGTCGGCTGGATTAGTCGGTGCTCAGGAATTCCTCACACCAGCCAGGTACCTTGAGCAGGTTTCGAGTCAGTTTGGCAGAATTAAAGACTATAAGGCGGTGATCACCATCGATCAAAACGATGGTGAGCTGACCATGAAGGGAAATCTCATCTATAAGAGTCCCAATAAGCTGAGAATTGATTTTGTCGAGCCGAGAGAACAGGTGCTTGCTATGAACGGTGAGCAGCTTACGATTTATATTCCCAAATACTCCTATATTCTCGAGCAGAGACTCAAACGACGGAGTCAGGCGACGATAGCCCTGATGGCCAGCACCCAGGAGCTTTCCTACCTGAAGGAGAACTACAGTGTCGCCTATCTGGTGGGTCCCGATCCGATACCCCTGGACAAATCCAGCTCGGAGAAAGTAATCACTCTCAAATTTCAGAGCCATTCGAGCGTCGAGGGCTTCAGGCAGCTGGAGATCTCGTTTACCACCGAAGGTATGATCCGCCGGGTGACGGGTTCGACGATCAACAAGACTCTCGTGCTCGATTTGGAAAATGTCAGAATCAACCAGAACATTCCCGACGCCAGGTTTGATTACGAGGCGCCTGTTCACGCCAACGTTTACAAAGACTTTCTCTTTGAGGGAATGGAATAGTCGATGGATTCATTCGGAGACAGATTACGGGAGTCACGGGAGAGTCAGAGCTACACTCTCGATCAGATTGCCCGAGACACGCGGATCTCGAAGCGATATCTCGAGGCGTTGGAGAAAGAGGATTTTTCTGTCTTTCCGGGCGAGACTTATCTTGTTGGGTTTCTACGCAATTACACGCAGTACCTGGGGCTGGATTCCGATGAATTCATATCCCTCTACAAGAATATAAAAATTCAGGAACAGCCCATACCCATGGATGAGCTCATTCATGGAAAGACCAAGACTCCGCCCTTCCTTCTTGTCGCAGGAATTGTTGTTGGAGCTCTTGTTGTTGCGGTTGGCGGGTTTTTCCTCTTTCGAGCAGTGCGAGGGGCTTTGCCTAAGGAAATTGTCGAGGAGGAGCCGCAGAGGAGCGAAACAACGGGCAAGGAGTTCGTCTTTGACAGCGAATCCGAAACCCGTTGGTTTACCGAAGGTGAGACTATCAGGGTAGCCTTGGGGGATGCCTTTTATAAAATCGAAGTCACCTCGATTGACGACAATGTCACCCTTTCGGTTCCCGGTGGTATGGTCAGGATGGAGTTGAGTGAAACACGCTTTGTCGACTTGAATCTCGATTCTAAAAACGACTTGAAGCTGGTTTTCAATGATATCGATACGCTTACTGACACTAAGCGTGTGAATCTTTGGATGATCAAAACAGCGACACTCTTGATTGATTCAGAGGTGGCAAATGCCTCGAATGCCGAGGATACTGCTGCAGAGACGACATTAGAAACAACTGAGGATACCGCTTCTGCGCAAGAGACAAGCACAGCAGAGACGACGGAAGAGACAGCTGGAGATACGGTTGGCACCCAGGTCACTGCGACAGATGCGCAACGGACCGTGGTTCTCGAAGCGGATTCCCCCCGTATCTTCAAGGTCGAAATCAATTTTCGCGGAAACTGCCTTTTTCGATATATCCTCGACGGAGAGACGCGGGATCAGCGTTTTTTTCAGAAGTCCGAGTCCTTTGATGTGGACAACGTCAGGAGAGAGGTACAGTTCTGGATTTCCAACGCCGGCGTGCTGGATACGAGGATTGAGGGAGTCAGCGTGAATCTCGGCAGATCCGGTCAGGTCGTCACTAAGAGCATCAGATGGGCACGGAATGAAGGCACGGGGCGGTACCAGCTCGAGGTCATGTCCGTCTACTGAATCTTCCATACCTCATGCAACACCATCTATGCAATTCCGGCTCAATTTCTTGTTATTCTAGCAAGATTTTCCGAAACCGATCTGAGCCGGAATTGCTACAAGCTTGC
>CAZLRN010000107.1:0-11706 GCA_964561715.1 uncultured Spirochaetales bacterium | reverse complement strand
GTTTGAACGAGTTCGATATTATAGAAGGCCTCGTTCCCTGGCTGATTGCCTGTCAGAGGTCCGGCCTTATATCTGAGCTCAATGGGACACCCATCAACTTTAGCTCCCCTGAGTTTTGGGACAAGTTTCTTCACGCAGTTACGTACCGTGAGGGCATGGGGGACATCCTCGCCAAGGGAGGCTGGCAGGCCGCTCTCGACCTCGACATGGAGGTGGGGCACGCGCGAAAGCATTACGCGGGTTGGGGGCACGCAGGGCACTGGGATGGCCGAGCCGGCAGCCCGTATTCCTTTCCATTCTGGATATCATCGGTTCTGCAGTGGATGGTCGACACCCGCGATCCCTTTTCAACCGGACATGGGTCTATTCGGGGACGCTTTTTTGCAGAGCAGATGGCCCTGACGGAAAGCGCTGGGGAAAGGGAAGAACTGCTTGCAGCGGCGCATGCATTTGGCAAGAGAGTGTACGGGACCGAAGCGGCGATGGATCCCTACAGCGGCTACAAGGATAAAGCGAAGGTGGGATACTTTCACACCCTGCGCCCCATTATCAAAGACTGCCTGCCCGCTGACGACCTTGTATTCCCGCTTTTGCTGGACAAGAAAGCGGCGGATTATCGGATCGTGCTGAACGACGGCGAGGGCCGCGAATTCGAAGGCCACGAAGCCGATTACCACCTGTTTAGATTGGGAACGGGAACGGAATGGAGCCGGGACGAGTTCGAGCAGGCTGCCGCACGGGTGTACACCATCGAGAGGGCTCTTCAGGTTCGCCACTGGAACCGCAATCGCACTATGGACGAGTCGGTGCTGCCCTACTTCGAGCAGCCCGAAAGCTTTGCGAATCCGTTGCTTGAGGAACGCTGCGGCCTCGACAGAGCGCAGTTCAAGCCCGTGCTCGACGAGTTCTACAGCCTGCACGGCTGGGATGTGAAAACGGGACAGCCCACGAAACGGCGTCTCGACGAGCTCAGCCTACAGGGCGTACACGAGAAGATGATGACTGCCGCGAGCAAAGCTTCTGGCTGATCTTCTGGCTGATACACCGCGACGCTCTGCCGCCTCGCTCAAATTTCGGTTGCATCTCGAGTAATGTGCAACCCAATCACATCTTGGTTGCATCTCGAGTAATGTGCAACCCAATCACATCTTCTGCGGCTACTTCAGAGTGTAGGATTCAAAATCCGGGTAGCCCTCCATACCGTGCTCCGAAATGTCCAGTCCACGGAGCTCCTCATCGCGCTGAACCCTGATTCCCATTGTAGATTTGACAATGGTCCAGACGACCCAGCTCAAGCTGAACGTGAACACGCCGACTGTAACGACCCCGACGACCTGATCTGCAAAGCTGCTAATTCCTCCACCGAAGAAGAGCCCTACTGGAGGTTGACCTTCTCCACCAGCCCATGGTGGAGCTGCAAATAGACCAACGGCAAGTGTGCCCCAGATCCCGTTGACCAGATGAACGGAAGTCGCACCGACCGGATCATCGATGCCCCAGTGGTCGAACTCGATAACGAAGATAACAACCAGAATCCCTCCAACAGCTCCAATAATAATCGACGCCCCTGGGCTTACCCATGCACATGGCGCGGTAATGGCCACAAGACCAGCAAGCGAGCCATTGAGAATCATTGATAGATCCGGCTTTCCCAATGCAATCCAGGCAGCAATGGTTGCCGCTACGGCACCAGCTGCAGCGGCGAGGTTTGTGGTGACAGCAATCCTGGAAATGTCCTCGGGTACGGCAGCCATGGTGGATCCAGGATTAAATCCAAACCATCCGAACCAGAGAACAAATACACCAAGGGTCGCCAGCGTCATGCTGTGGCCGGGAATGGGATTGACGGATTTATCGGGATTGAACTTCCCGATACGTGGTCCCAGAACGATCGCGCCGGCCAGGCCCGCCCATCCTCCCACAGAGTGTACCACCGTGGAGCCGGCAAAGTCCCAGAATCCTCTTGCGGCCAGCCAGCCGCCGCCCCATATCCAATGGCCGGTTATGGGGTACATCACACCGACCAGAACAAACGAGAAGACGATATAGGCACCGAACCTTATGCGTCCTCCTACGGATCCGGATACGATTGTAGCCGCCGTAGCCGCAAAGACAAGCTGAAAAAAGAACTTAGCATAGAGAGGCACACCGGCCCAACCAATGGCGCTGTAGGCACCCGAGTAAGCCTCTCCCATGGCCGGGCTATTGTCAGCGCCGCCGATCATCAGCAGCCCCTGGAATCCAAGAAAACCGTTTCCATCTCCAAACATGAGTCCCCAGCCGAGGAACCAGAAGGCCAATGAGGCAATTCCAAAAACGATAAAATTTTTGGCGGAGATGTTTACCGAGTTCTTAGCTTGCTGCAATCCGGCTTCCACCATGCCGAATCCCAAATTCATAAAAAAGACGAGCACCCCGGCGAAGATGACCCATATTGTATCTGCCACGACCTGGTTCCATGCGATCTGGCTGCTCAACTCCTCTATCTTCGATAAGAGAGCCTTGGTGTCTGCAGCGCCTCCTGCGCTCTGAGCAAACAAAGCGCCGGAGCTAAATAGACTGATAATTAGCGATGCAACAGTAAGAATCTTCAGCAGCTTCATATTCTATCTCCTTGGCTGATCGATATATCGAGCTCTATATCTCGAAGTAGAGGGAGTACTCCCAGGGATGAGGTCTCAATGCCACCTGATCGATTTCGTTGGTTCTTTTGTATTCGATGTAGCTTTCGATGAGATCTTCCGAGAAAACGTTTCCCTCGAGAAGGAAGCTATTGTCTCTTTCGAGACCGTCGATTACCTCCTTGAGACTTCCGGGGGTTGAACGGATATGGGACTTCTCCTCGGGAGAGAGCTCGTAGATATCCTCATCGATAGGCGGCGGCGGCTCGATCCTCCTGTTAATTCCATCGATTCCTGCCATCACCATGGCCGAAAAGGCGAGATAGGGATTACAGGAGGCATCGGGGCATCTGAATTCGATTCTCTTGGCCTTCTCGCTCTGGCTGTACATAGGAATACGAACCGCAGCCGATCGGTTTCTGGCTGAGTAAACGAGGTTGATAGGTGCTTCGTACCCCGGAACCAGCCGCCTATACGAATTAGTGATAGGCGCTGAAAAGGCCAGCACGGCATCGATGTGTTCGAAAATGCCACCGATAAAATACAGCGCTTCATCGCTCAAATCGGCGTAGCGGCCAAATTCGTAGAAGGCGTTCTTTCCCCCTCTCCACAGGCTTATGTGGGTGTGCATGCCAGAACCGTTGTCCATGAAAATCGGTTTGGGCATAAAGGTGACAGTTTTCCCATAGCGCCTGGCTACATTCTTGATGATGTATTTGTAGTGCATTAGTGTATCAGCCTGACGCACGAGATCGGCGACCTCGAAGCCTATCTCAGTCTGACCTGCTGTCGCCACCTCGTGGTGGTGAAGGTTAACCGCGATTCCACAGCTTCTGAGGACCTCGACCATCTTTGATCGCAGGTTGTGATGCTGATCATGCGGAGCGGTGGGAAAGTATCCCCCTTTGAAGGGAATCTTGTATCCTAAGTTTTCGCCGTCCTTTCCCGCATTCCAAAAGGCCTCTGCAGAATCCACCTCGTACATAGCCCGGTTGTAGGTCTGCTCGTATTTCACGTGGTCGAATATGAAAAACTCTGGCTCCGGACGGAAGTAGGCCGTTTCGGCGATTCCGGTGCTTTGAAGGTAATCGATCGTTCGTTGCCCAACATACCTCGGATCTTTTTTGTAACGCTCCCGTTTGACCGGATCAATGATGTCACAGAGGAAACTCAAAGTCCGGTTGTCAAAAAAGGGATCGATAAAAGCTGTCGAGGGATCAGGACGCATGAGCATATCACTCTCATTGATCGCCTGGAATCCCCTGATCGATGATCCATCGAAGCCTGTACCCACGGAGAAGAGGTCTTCGTCCCCCCGATCGGCCGTGAGGGTGTAGTGCTGGAATCGACCGAAGAGATCGGTAAACTTGAGATCGAGAAACTCGATATGCTTCTCTTTGATGATCTGCAGGATCTCGGTTATGGGAATGTAATCCTTCTCACCGTTAACGGTATAGACTCGTTCAAATACGGTTTCCATGTCGTTTTTCCCTATTCGAGCTGTTTTCCCAGGGGAAGACTCTTTGAATCCCCCAGTATCGTCGTGAGATCAATGCCCGTTGCCGTCTTGATCTGTTCGAGAAAGGTGACCACGCTAGAGGTGACATCGCCGACGTGTTTTGGCAGGCCGCCGTTGCCCATGACTACCAGTTTTTCGACCTTCAGGTTGTCGGCAATAACCTTTGAAACGCTGTCGACGATATTGGGAAGAATATGCAGCATGAAGAGCTCTTTGCTGTCACCGTTGTTCCATTCCGCCTTCATCATCTTCACTGCGTCGGCCATGGCGAGGCCCTGTTCCTTGAGATACGAGGCCTTTCCGATGGCCTTCAGCTCGTCCGCCTTTTTATCTGCATTTGCCGGAATGATCACCTCGGCGTCGTACTTCTTGAAGTTCACTTCCTTTTTGACCTCTTCTAGAATCTCCTGCTGCCTGTAATCCTCGATCTTTTTCGCGTACTCCGCCCGGGCCTCGAGCTTGTGAGTCTCCTCATTCATCTGAGCTTTTTTGCTGCGGAACTGCGTCTCGTACTGCTCGATGGCGACTTGCGACTGAAACTTCACATCCGAGGCCTTCTGCTTTGAGACTGCTTCCACGATCTGGGCTTCCGACTCAGATTCCGCCTCTTTTATCCTGGCGTCCCGTTGCACAACGGCATTCCGCTGGCGTCCCACTGCTTCGAGATAGCCCTGGGTGTCCTTGAGATCTTCGATTTTGATCGAGTCAAGGGTGAAACCGAGTTTGGCAAGCTCCTCATTCGCCTTGGCAAAGATGTCGGTTTCAAGGTCCAGACGACGATAGTTCGCATCCTCGGGAGTATGGGTGGCCAGCACACCCCGGATGGTTCCTTCGAGAGTGGTCCTGGCGATCATTTCGATCTCGTTGTGCGACTTGCCTAGAAGCCTCTCGACAGCGTTTTCCAAGCCCTTCCCTTCCTTGGAGGCGATCTTGACATGGGCAATGGCAACTATATTCAGAGGAATCATCCCGCTGCTGAGAGCCCGATCTATCTCGATTGTGATCGGAAGAGTTGCCAAAGACAGCTGCGAAACTTTCTCGAGAATCGGAGTTCGAAGTCCGATGCCTCCGCGTACAATTCGATAACCAACCACTTCGCCCGAAGCGAGTTTCCTCTTCTTGCCTGAGAAGATGAGTATCTCGTTTGGTTCACAGATTTTCAGGTTTGCCTTGAGATAGATCAGAAAGGCTGCGATCCCCAGTACGACTAGAGAAATGACCAGCGCCCAATCGACATTACCAATCGACATTTTCTATTACCTCCTCACAAAAACGGATAAGTCGGATCAGCCAGTGGCAATCCTGTGCGCCAATGGCGGCCCTTTCAGCCAATGGCGCGGGATCCGCGTTCACTGGTTCGAATGCGAATACACTCTTCGATGGGAAGCACGAATATTTTGCCGTCCCCGATACTCCCTGTCTTGGCACCCCTCATGATGGACTTAATGGTCGGTTCTACATAGTCGTCGTTGACGGCTATCTGCAGCTCGACCTTCTTGAGAAGCTTGATTTCGTGTTTCACGCCGCGATAGGTTTCCGGATAGCCCTTCTGCCTGCCTGAGCCTATCGCCTGCACTACCGTCATAAGATTCACGCTGGCCTCGGTGAGCTCTTGCTTCACATCGGTAAGCTTTTCTGGCCGAATCACTGCAATAATCAACTTCATGCTTAACTCCCCTGCATGTGACCGTACATATTGACTTTGATAAAGATTCAGCAATATTCATGCCAAATCGGCTATCGGCAGGCATCTCTTGCCAATAAAAGAAGTTAAAAGAAACGGCTTGGTAGGGACAGAACCTATTTCTTACATAAATGTCTTTTTTTGATAAAATTTTTACATAAATGTCGTAGACATAAATGTCGCAGAAAAGAACATGGACTACGACAGATAACTACCCGCGGCTATTGGTCATGACTGCTGGATCAGCCGCTACGCCGCACCGCGGGTCGGCGGGGTCGGCTAGCCCTTTCCTCCCGGCGACTCCCATGCCTGCGCCTCCGGCGCGTTTTCCCAAGCCTGCAGATCCATCAGCCCCAAGCCGCGTCCGTAGCCCGCTTCGTCGGTGCGCACGTTCACCATGAAGGCCAGCCACCTGCTGTCGGGGCTGACGTTGGAATTGCTGGACCTCCAGGGAGGGCGATTGTGAAACTGAGTCATCCGCACGCGCCTTCCTGTGCCGTCGAGCTTGAGCTTCCAGAGATCGTTTGGGGGAAAGGGACCATCGCAGGAGGATTCCAGGCAGATGTGCTCGTGATCGGGGAAGATGCCCTCGCACTCGTTGTGCACGCCTGGCTCTTCGATGTAGGTGCGAACCTCACCAGTCTCGACCATGACTCCCTTTACGACGCAGCCCCAGTTGTCGGGATCTTTGCTTCGATCGCCGATGTATTCGGCCATGATGACCTCGGTGTCGTCGTGTCTGAAGTCCTGGGGCTCGGGGCGTTGGCCGCCGCTGGCGCGGTAGATGATGCGATCCTCTCCCAGCTCAGGACCGTCGGCTCCGTAAGTGATCTCCGTGACGTGACATTCGTACGCGTCAGGGCTTCCCAGTGTGGGATCGTTTCGCCCGCTCACCGCATAGGTAATCCGCGGGGCCAGGGTCGAAACCCCGCATCCCTCGAAAATCCGACGACCCAAGGGTTTGGGCGGCCGCCTTAAGTCTTTATCCAGCACCCAGAGCTCTGATTCGACGTGACGGCTCGTATCGCGGTCCTTGAAAACCTTGGGACCTATGAGCAGGTAATCCCCTTTGGAGAGGATCAGGACTCTCAGGAAGCTGTGATGATCTCCCAAACGCTTGGTGAGATGCCGTACCTGTCCGTTAGCGGGATCGATCTCGCAGATATCGCCGTAGTTGGATTCGACGAAGGCGATGCGGGAGCCATCCCTGCTCCAGTATGGTCGCTCTCCGTATTCGAGCAGCTTTTTATGATAGGGCGGGGGGTCATCTAGAACATGAGGGACATCAAGGTTGGGATTGGCCATCTTTATTCCTCCGATAGAGAGTTGTCGGGAAAGCTACGGTGGAATACTACCGGAGATGTATTGGCGCGTAAATAGAGAATGAGTAAAACGCCTGTTTAGTCCCTGATTCTCAATGCGATAACCGTGCCCGCAACTCCTATCGCCGCAATTATCCAGAAGGTTCTCTGATAGGCTCGTAGGGCTTCTGCGTATCTTATCAGACCGTTTTGGAGCAGAACGCCCGCCACGGTCGGGCCCAAAAGCACGCCGCCGAAACGAATCAAGCTGTAGAATCCCGCTCCCTCCCCGGATCGGTCCTTGGGAATCCGGGCCATCGCGGCCCGGTGCATTGGAGCTAGGTAGATTCCAGCCCCCAGCCCGTGGATGAAGGGCACCGGAATGATGAGTCCTGGTGGAATGGAATCATCGACGAGGGCCAGAATAACGAGAACAGAGCATTGGACGAGCAGACCGGTCACAACGAGCCAGCGGCTGCCCCATCGATCAGCAAGCCGGCCCCCGATTCGCATGCAGAACAGAAAGGTGATGTAGGTTACAGCCAGCGCGGTCCCGATCCACGCAGCGCTCATTCCATGTATCTCTGTCAGGTAGAGGGGAACGAGCGGCCCGACGCATCCCAGTATGAACATACGCAGTGCCGAACAGAAGGACGCCGAAGCGAAATCTCCGATTCTCAGAAGGTCCAGGGGAACAATGGGGCGAGCGCATCGCTTCTCCCAGACTATCAGCAGCACGCCTGAGAGAATCGCGCCAACGCCGAATCTCCAATCCGAAAAAGGCTCCTTACCGGTAATAGGGCGACTCGAGAGGTAAAAGACAAATAGGGAGAGAAACAGTGCAAAGAGAAGAAATCCGATCCAATCAAAGCCTTTTAGAACTGCTGGTACTTGCTCCTGATTCTGTGCGGTTGCTTGCGGCGAGCTCACAGGCTTTGAAGAAGGCAGCAGCTTCCACACGACAACTATGGCGATGGCATTTGCCAGAAGCACGGGCACATAAATCGCCCGCCAGCCGTAAGTATCGATCAAGAAACCCGCTAAGAGAGGACCGAGCATCGCTGCGAAATGAGAGCCAGGCTCGAGGAGAAGAGGATGAGCAACGTTCCCACGGAGAAGATACCGATGCCTGCAGTGAAGAGCCCCTTCTTGCTCAGCCGATCGCCCAAGAATCCGTACAGAGGCATGAAGACCATGTAAGCTAGGTTGTAAGAAGTTTCCAGCCAGGCGGTCAAATCGGCAGGTATTCCGAAGGTGATGCGGATCGTCGGGACGGTGACTCGAAACATTGTCAAATTCAGAACGGAGACGAGAAAGGGAGCGACCAGCCCAACCAGCAGTGATAGTCTCTGAGATTTGGTCATAGATGGATCGAGTCAGCATATCCGGTCTCGTACAGAGTGGCTATGTCACCTGCCATTCGATTGGATCGATTCGATTGCATCGATGTCTCCCCGGCCTATAATAGGGGGCAGATAGTAAAATGGAGGCAGGACATGTTCACACCCGAACTGGTCACGGAGATTATCAGTATGGCAGCCATCGCGCTTGCCATCACCCAGGCTGCGAAAAAGTGGCTCAAGGCCGAAGGCAATACGGCTCTGATCATCTCTGCTGTCGTTTCGATTCTCTTTGCCCTCTGGAATACTCTATCAGTCCAGCCCTATGACTGGAGCAGGTTTGTCATTCTGGCCGTTGGAATCTTTCTGCAGGCCAACGGTATCTATCATTTTGGCGCATACGCAGTGGGCAAAATGGCCAAGCAGAAGGGGTGACTGTAAGAGCGTGACCGGCGACGGCTGACCAACGAAATGAATACCGCCGGCAAAGTCACCACCTCTGTGGTATTATTAGCTTAGGAGAGTTGTCCTGTGATTCTCTATCTGTTCATCGTGCTCGTCGTCATCGCGTTGGCCGGTTGGTTCTGGCTGACGGTACTCAAGCGGCTCGATCGATACAGGGCAGACAAAAAGAGCTTCACCTACCTGGTTGCCTTTTTCTTTTTCGGGCTCTTCAGCATAGTCCCAACCATAGTGCTTGGGGAGATCGGTGAGGTTATCGCCTCCTATATTTGGGGCGTTAATGAGACAGCTAATGAGTTTTTCTTTCAGTTCTTGCTAGTGGGGCCCGTCGAAGAGTTCTCGAAGTTCTTCATCTTTTTTATCGCCGCCCAGGGCATGAGGTCCGTCAAGGAACCACGAGACGCCGTGCTCCAAGCCGCGGCAGTGGCTCTTGCCTTTGCCTCTGTAGAGAACGTCTCCTACGGTATGTGGTACGGCGTCGGGATTCTCCTCGAGAGGTCGCTGCTGACCGTGCTTGGTCACATGACCTACTCCACTCTGTGGTCGGTTCCCTACGCCGAAGCTGTATACGGAAAAAAACGAGAGGAATCCAGGATACCCATGACGAGCCTGCTTAGATATGTGGTGTCGGCCGCCTTTGTGCACGGGCTTTTCAACTTTCTGCTCTACCTGGACGGGCTGGCCCTGGCACTGATGCTCGATATCCTTGTTTTGGCGGTGGCTGTCATGATGTATGCCACTCTCGCAAAGCAGTCTCCATACAAGAAGTACTCTCTCAAAGAGGGCGATCGGGCGATTGCCAGAATCAAGCCCGGGCTGCGGTCGAACCCTCATAGTTATCTTTTAAACAAGAGGATGGGGATCTACCTGCTTCACAGTGGTCGCTACGATGAGGCGTTGCTCTTCTTCAATCGCTGTGTAAGGATACGATTGAAACATAACGATGCCTGGTTTTACAGGGCTGTGGCGCTGTTTCTGCTCGGCAGGGAAGAGGCAGGTCGGAGCGCGTTGAAGAGAGTGTTGCTGAGGGTTGCGAAGCGGCAGCGATCCAGACTCTATGCGTGGGTGGGCAAGCTGGTAAGCAACGAGTCGATGCTTAGCCGCGTTCGAGGAGAGTTCGACTCCTTCGAGATGCTGCAGGAGGGATACGGCGAAAAGAAGTCTCTGCGCGGGGTGAAAGATCCCTGGAAGTACCGCAATCGCAGAGCACGGCTGTGGTCGGGCTTCGCGCTGACAAAAACTTCAGAGTAGGCAAGCAGGCTGTTTCAGGAGAGGCTGAATGAAGCATGTAGTAAATATCGAGGACAAAGAGCCTGACGAAGACAAGCGCTCTTTGCGTTTTGCGGTCAGTAGCAGAGAAAACGAGATCCTGCGGGACACCTATTACCTCATCGATCCGAAAAGCTCCCCGTCTCAAAGCCTGACGATGGGACACACCATCATCTATCCTACGGGAAGGACAACGGGGCATGCCCATGATGATAACGAAGAGGTCTATTATATCCTCTCCGGAAAGGGTAAAATGATCGTGGGCGATGACGAGTTTCCCATCAAGGCGGGAGACGCCTTCTACGTGCCACCGGGTGAGTTCCACGTCACTTACAACACGGGTATCCAGACTATGGCTATAGTCTGGGTCACGGGGCGCGTTCAGAAGTCATAGCGGTCTTCAATAATCAGCTTATGAATAAGCGACCCAACATCGTTCTCATTATTCCCCACGATCTCGGCACGCATCTCCATTGCTACGGTGAGCTATCAGTTAAAAGCCCGCACCTGGATGCTCTGGCCGAAAAGGGAGTGCTCTTTACCAATCACTTCTGTGCATCGACCCCGTGCAGCCCGGCAAGGGGTTGCATGATGACAGGGCGGTACGCCCACTCGAACGGGTTGATGGGTCTGGTAAACCGCGGATGGAGCCTGTCCGAATCGGAGAAGACCCTTGTAGACTATCTTAACCAGCAGGGATACCTGACTTTCTGTTGCGGCGGACAGCATGAGCGAAGGAGCCCCGCAGCCAACCGGTATCAAAAACTGTTCATGCCGCCAGACCTTGCGGTGTGCGACCTCGTCTATCCAGAAGCCATACGGTTCTTGAAATCCGAAGAGGCCAGGGCCCGTCCCTTTTTCATGAGTCTCTTCTCCTTCGAGACACACCTTCCCCATGCTGCATCCGATCTACAGAAGCTATCCGTCAGCAGGCATATCCCGGATTGGCCTCTCCATGATGCATCGAAGCTGCGGGTTCCCGAGTGGCTGCATGATAATGAGGACACACGCCGGGGGCTGGCCAAGTTCCATGGCCAGATCGAATTCTTCGACAGCTGGTGCGGTGAGATTCTGGAAACGCTGCGGAAGGAAAGGCTCAGTGAGGACACAGTTGTTATCTTCACTACGGATCACGGAGCAGCGCTGCCTGGTGCCAAGGGAATGCTCACGGATGCCGGAACCCGAATCAGCCTCATCATGAGATTTCCCGATTCGTGGAGCATTAAGCCAGGCCGGATAGGCGCCCTATCGAACAGCATAGATGTTTTGCCCACTCTACTGGAGATGCTCGGAATCCCAGGGAATGACGCTATTCAGGGCGGGAGTCTTTGGAGGCTCTTGAAGGACGGCAAACCTTCAGAACCGCAGATGATCTTTCTGGAGAAGAACTACCACGACCGCTACGATCCCAAGAGGGCAGTGCGATCGGGTCGATACAAATATGTACGCAACTATGTCAACGGCCCGAAAGTAACTTTGCCGATGGATGTAGCTCTGAGCGATGCTGCCC
>CAZLRN010000106.1:0-11782 GCA_964561715.1 uncultured Spirochaetales bacterium | reverse complement strand
CTCACATAGCTCGAGCAGCTCCTCCGCAAGGGAATAACGGTCGAGTCCGGAAAGAGTAAAAACCTCCCTTGGATCGACCACACTGGATGCGAGCTCCAAGAACAGGCCCATCCGATTCTTGAGGAAGTATTTTGCGGGGTGTCTGTAGAATTGCACGAGCTCGTCGAGATCCACAATGCGACGATCTTCATCCGCAGAAGAGATCGGCGCTGTGACAAAGAACCTCTCCTCCCTGCCGCCCTCCAGGAGAGCGTTGGCTGCGTCGAAGTCGGCGCGGGAGTAACTGAACAACAACGGCTGTCTCTCGGCGCGAGGGGATCGCTCGAAGCGCGAGGGTTCCTCGCCGCGAGTAAGTCCCTCGGCGGGAGGCCTGCCGCCGCGGGGAGGCCCCTCTGCCTCCTCACTGAAATACTTCTGGTTGAAGCCCTGCAGTGGGTGGTTGATGATCAGCTCCGCGGAGGCTCTCCCTCCCGGGCGATCGGGATGGCTTCGCCCCACAGGTTCGACATTCCGATCCACGTAGTCGATTAAGCCGCTGACGAGAACCGATGGGGCCATAGCGGCTCCGCTTCGAATATTCTGACCCACATAGCTGATGTAGAGAACGTCTCTCGCCGAGAGAAGGGTTTCGAGGAAGAGGTAACGATCATCCAGCGTCTTCGATCGATCGCCGATGCGACGATTTTCGGCCATTCGGTCGAATCCCAGTGAAGGGGTCGCACCCGGAAAATCAGCCTCATTCATTCCCAGCAGGCAGATGACCTTGAAGGGAATCGATCTCATAGGCAGCATCGAGCAAAAGGTTACTCCTCCGGAGAGGAAGCCGAAATGGAGAACCTGTTTTGAGAGTGCGGAGTTCAGATAGCTTCGAATGATCGATATCGTCACGGGAGATTCGAATCCCGTATCTCTCTGAGCATGCCTAAGCGCGGCACAGCAGCTCCGAATCGCCCCGATCTCTCTCTCTGTCCCGGCGTCCTCGTTGAAAAACTTTGATAGCATAGCAAGCAATAGATCGCTCCACTCTTCCAGCCTGTGAGAAAGGGCCATGCGTCGGCCGAGATCAAAAAGCTGCCGCATAAATTCGGCGATGATGCCGAGATTCCTGGCGTCCTCGATACCCCCGACGTCCGAATAGGAGAGAATATTCTGGTACAGCTCCTCACCGGAGATCGCATAGCCCAGAAAAAGTCTGGAAAGCCCGCCAAACCAGGTGTTCTGGTCGTCGGCCTGGAATCCGAGCTCTTCTCTGTTCGCGCCGTTCACGCCCCACTTTATCTGTGTCTCGAAGAACCAATTCTTGATCTGCGCCAGGTCGCTGTCGCTGAGCTCCAGTTTGGCTCTAATGGGCTCTGATTCCAGAAGATCCATGACGAACAAAATGTTGTAACGGCTCTCCGGAAGCGCGAGAAGAGAGAAAAAAGCTCCGATGATCTGACTCTCTCTGATCACGTTCCGGTCCGAGATGTTAAAAGGAATTCTGATCAATGAGGTGTCATCGAACACGGCGTGGATAAAAGGAGCGTAGGTATCGATAAGAGGCGCCATGACCAGGATATCCTCCGCCCGCAGATGGGGATCGGCGTCAAATAACCCCAAAAGCTGATCGTGCAATACCTCGACCTCTCGCATGGGACTGTGGCAGTTGTGAATCTGAACGGACCTATCGTCGAGAGAAAGCCTGTGCGGATTTTCCCTTTCCGGCTCCCGGAGGTTGTGGATATCCGCCTGTATCTGCGTGAGGAGGGACTGCTGGCCGGATGCGGTGTCGCCAGGCACCAAGGCAGCCAGCTCCTCCGATGCATCGACCTGCTCCGCGCCCTCCATTTCGTCCACCAAAACAAAGAACTCCTGGCCGATCTTGCCCATGGAGGCAAGCAGGGTATTGCGCTGCTCATAGTAGAGCTCGCCGGCGGTGTATCTCTGTCTCTCCCTAATTGTGCTTCTGGAGATTTCTCTATCCGATGCTATGTCCGCCCAGTACCCCTTCGTTGGATTCATGAGGTAGAGATTGACTTCGCAGATCTTCGACAGGGCGTTGATGACGCTGAGATGGTAAGGCGGCAGCACGGAGATTCCGAAAAGGCTGATACGCGGGGGAAGCGCAGAAAGCGGCACATCTCCTGACACCAGCCTTTCGATGAGCCGCTCTCTAAGATGGGCTCGATGGCGAATCGGGAGCTTGCCCACGAGAGCACGCCAAAGCTCCGCCTGCCAGTTAGCTTCCTCCCCACGCTCCCAGGCGGCTACCATATCGGGCCTGTAGAAGAGGTACTGGTCGAAGAGATCGGCGATATGACTCGCTAGCTGGAACAACTTCAGCGATCCGTTCGTTTGCCCCAAGTATTCGGATAGGGGTTCGAAGGAGCTATGCCCGAGCAGCTTCGGAATGAGATCGAAGAGATGCCAGCGGAGATACTCGGGCCGAAAGCCTGCTTCCTCTCCGAAATCCGGAAGAATCGCCTCAAAGAGCTCATGAATGAAGACGTTGGGAAAGGGATAGCGAGCGTTGGCCCAGATCCCGAAACGCCGGGCCAAATTCATGCTGATCCATCGCTCCATGCCTTTGCTCTGGACGAGGATCACCTCCATACCAAAAGGTGAGAGGGGACTCGCTTCGATCCGATCACCCAAATGCGAAATGAGGTTTTCTACCCGATTGCTCGTGACGACTCTCAGTCCGGACATAGCAGGTCAACTCATCGTAGCCGGAAGTATCTCGAAGATCAATCAGAACATAGGAGGGGTACCCGTCGCGTGCGAGTGCATCAACAGGCAAAATCTTCCGATAATCAATACGTCAAATGGCCGATAGCTTGGAAATCCAGAATCGTAAGTATCTAGGCTCGAAATTCCGCCTTCTCTCGTTCATCGAAGAGGTTATCCGTTCCCAAATCAAGAAAATAGGTACCTTTATCGATGGATTTTCAGGTACCGGGGTCGTGGCGTATCATTTCAAAAAGCTTGCCTCTCAGGTAATCGCCAACGACCTTTTATATTCAAACTACATAATCAACCGAGCCTTCCTCGGGACGACCAGAGAAAATATGGATCCCGACAGAATCATCCGATTTATAGACGAGCTCAACGGCCTGGGCCCTATCCGGGGTTATGTCTATCGGAACTTTGGCGGGACCTACTTCTCCTGCCAAAACGCCGGCTGCATCGACGCCGTTCGAACGAGAATCGAGGAGCTCTACAGAGAGGGTGCGTGCACATACCAGGAGCAATGCATTCTCCTGACAAGCCTTATCTATGCCGCGGATAAAGTGGGAAATACCGTCGGGCAGTACGATGCATTTCTCAAGCATCTCGGGCAGAAGAGTTATGACACCCAGGGCAGGCACAAGATTGATTCCAACGTCTACAAGAAGCTGCAACTCAAAATTCCTGCCGTTGGTTTCGGGAATCACTGCGATGTCTACAACGAGGATCTCAACTCGCTGATACGCAGAATCAAAGGCGATGTGCTTTACCTCGATCCACCATACAACGGAAGGCAGTATATCGATTGCTACCATGTATTGGAGAATATCGCCTGTTGGGAAAAACCTCCTCTGCAGGGAAAGACAAAGAAATTCGAACGCTCCCACCTCATGAGCCGTTACTCGAGAAAGCGAGAGTGTATCCAGGCTCTCGAGGATCTGATTCAAAGCGCTCGCGCGCCACACATTTTTCTCAGCTACAACTCCGAAGGCATCATACCGCAGGATACGCTTTCGGAAATTCTCAGAAGAAAAGGAAGGCTAAAGGTCTTTACTTCAAATTATCCGGTTTTCGGCAATGGAGCCGGAAAAAGTGCAAAGAGAGTGATCGAGGAACGCATCTACTACTGCAAATCCGCCTGATGGGCGTCGGCACCGAACAAGGAGGTTCAAGGAGATGGCAGTGAAAAGCCCGGCTGAGGACAAAGTCGAGCTATTCGACAAAACGGGGCGAAGCAAAGGATTCTACAGCACTCGCAATAGGCTGAACAACCTTACCGGAAAAGAGTGGGTGTACTGGAGCAAGAGCGTCATCACCAATATCTACCCCCCCAACCTGCAGCACAAGCTCCGGTCCCAGCACGGCGCTCAAAAACCGCCTGATCTCTGCGCCGACCTCATCAGGGTTTTTACCAAAGAGCGGGAGACGGTTCTCGATCCTTTTGCCGGAGTCGGCGGAACGCTCCTGGGAGCCACTCTGTCGGGCAGAAGGGCTATCGGTGTGGAGCTCGATCTAAAATGGATCGATATCTACCGTGAGGTGTGTCGTCGGGAGAAGATGCCGGAACAGATTATCATAGAGGGAGATAGCCGAGACGAACTGACAAAGCTGGCCGATGAGGGCATCGAAGTAGATATGATACTAACCGATGTTCCCTACTGGCGTATGGACAAGGTCACGAAGAGCAAGGGCCAATTCAAGAAGGTGGGGGAACGGGCCAGGGCGAACCGCCGATCCAAGCTCACTTCATTCAACGGACTATCCTACAGCACAAAGAGCGAATGGCTCGAGCAGATGAGGGAGATATTCAAAAAAGCCGTTTCCGTGCTCAAACCGATGGGATACATCGCTATCTTTATAGGGGATATGTACAACGGGGGGCAGTACCATTTTCTGGCGGCTGATCTTGCCGCGGCGCTCGAAACTCTGCCCATGACGATGAAGGCGAACCTGACCTGGTACGACGTGAGCAAATCACTCCACGTCTACGGGTATCTCTACGAGTACATCCCCTCACTCATACATCAGAATGTTCTAATCTACCGCAAAGAGGGGTGAGTCCCGCCGGAGAGGATTTTCGGCTTGACTTATTCCATCTGCCGGCTAGAATAGGATTATGGCGAAAAGCAGGGTCAAGGAATACTTCGAAACGCTATCCGGCACACCGATTCGCTTCAGCCCTTATGCGATTCTAAAAACCGGATTGGTATCAAGCCAGACAATTCTCAATATCGAAAGCTACATGCTCATCTGTTCGCCCTACCAGATCTCTATGAAAAACTCCATCTTGCTTCTCATCTTGAGCGCGGAGGAGACCAACTTCTTTCAGCATTACAAGGACCAAACCTGCTCACTCAGCCTGACTTTTCAAAAACCCGGTATAGGCCCTCCAGAGATATTCGACCTCAAAGGCACGATAGATCGAATCGGTCCTGTAAAGGACAGGCAGAATCTCTGCATGATCGATATCACCTTTTCTGATCGTCCTTCCCAATTGATCGAATTGCTGGGAGACTTCATTCTCGCCCACAATGCACTTAGAAGCTACTACGAGACTTACCGCGGCAAAGAGATTGTCATAAACGATCACATGGCCCGAATGCTGCGATTCAACAACTATATGGAGTGCTTCTTTGGGCAGCAGAAATGCCGCGGGAGACTCGAAGCTATATCGGTCAATCGAATCATCTTTGACATTCCTGCCGATACCGAGAATGTGCTAGAGGGCAACTCCTTCTCCTGCAAGCTGTACTTCCAGCTCTACCAGTTCGTTGTTCACGGCTCCATCGAGGAGATCGAGGGATACAAAGCCGGCACTCTTCGCGTCCATGCGAATATCGCCTTTGCTCCGGAACTGATCGAAATTATGGATGATTACTTTTACCGTCTCACCCATGCCACGGGCGAAAGCCTCTCTTAAGCCGTAACCAGATAGTCTCCAAGCTCGCCACTATAGCAGAATCCTGCAAAAAATCATCAGCCCCCGCCTGTCTGTCGATAGATACAGATGAGAGATGATCCTATCGCAGAAATTGCGACTGAGCGGTTCAAGGTCCGCTACCTCTATCCTATTCAACGCTACGTGATCTCCAATATTCTCGATGGAATCAACCAGATCGTCGTTCTCCCCACTGGAGCCGGCAAATCCCTCTGCTACTGGCTCCCCCTGGAGTGCACCTCCGGCATCACCCTCGTCATCTCACCCCTTCTGGCTCTCATGAAGGACCAGCTGAGACGACTGTCTAATCTGGGCATAGAGGGGGGCTGTCTGATGGGTGGTCAGTCAGGAGAGGAACGCCAAACCCTCTTCCGGGATCTCCGCGCAGGCCGGCTGAAAATCGTATTCATCACACCCGAGACCCTTCTACGGGTGGCCTCCAGCGGGCTTTTCACCTCTCTCGAAATTGATCACATCGTCATTGACGAAGCGCACTGTGTGTCCGAGTGGGGCCGCACCTTCAGACCGAGCTATCGGAGGATCGGCGGCATTATCGGTAACAGCAATGTCGGCGTGATCACGGCCTTCACGGCAACCGCCTCCGATGAGATCGTAGCCGATATCAGGCGATCCCTCTTCGGCGATCGAGCGGTAAGCCTCACTACTCAGAATCCTGATCGACCAAATATCTTCTACCGAGTTCAGCAGGTTCTATGCAAATCCTTCGAGTTGGTTCGTCTTCTCGCCGCCAGAGGGGGATGCAGCGTCGTATTCTCCATGAGTCGTGGGGCTGCAGAGAAATATGCCAGAACACTCAAGCGGAGGCTCCCTGACAGAGAGACCTATTTCTATCATGCGGGTTTGTCAAAGGAGGAGCGGATCGAGATCGAAGCCTGGTTTATGGATTCCTCCAACGGCATTCTCGTATCCACAAGCGCTTATGGCCTGGGCGTAGACAAGTCAGATATCCGAACGGTGATTCATGTCGATCTACCTCCCTCAGTGGAGGCCTTTCTACAGGAATCCGGGCGGGCCGGTCGAGATGGCCGACCTGCGCAGTCCATTCTCCTCCACACGGCTCAGGACCTCTCTCGGCTGCCAAAGCCGGAAAATCCGTTTCAGCGAACCAGATACGAGCTGGTCAAGGCTTACGCTCTAAACCGCACCGAATGCCGCCGCTCCCTGCTGCTCTCCCTTATAGGACAGGATACGGCCTCCTGCTCAGGATGTGATATCTGCAGCGGCGAACCTGTCTGCGAGCCATGGCAGCAGGATGTAATATTGGACTTGGTCAGACGGAACAGGCGGCTGTTCACGAAACGAGAGTTTTTGCTTCTGCTGGGCGGGATCTACTATACGGAGACCGTCACCAAACACCTGGACCTCAAGCGCGGATTCGGAGCGTTGAGCAAACTGGGAGGAAGAGGACATCGAGGAAGCCCTGGACAACCTCCTGTCGGCAAAACGGATTAGGATACCGAATAGGGGATTCTGGAAGGGAAAGGTGACTAAGCCGCGGTATCGCGCTTCACATCGATGACAGGCGGAGCCGCGCTTCCGGGCTCCGCCAAGTTTTACGTATTCCCCTCAAAAGCTGGGAATGGCAAAGATAGGCGTCAGCTTCCTGGATTCCCTGGATTCGTGTAGTTCCAGTTTGCATGGACTCTC
Organism: uncultured Spirochaetales bacterium; assembly: GCA_964561715.1. Classification (GTDB taxonomy): domain Bacteria; phylum Spirochaetota; class Spirochaetia; order SZUA-6; family CAZLRN01; genus CAZLRN01. The sequence goes on along the minus strand of CAZLRN010000106.1, from coordinate 4,470 downwards.
TTCCAGCCATCCCTGGTGCGGGTGAAGACCTCAACAACGTTCCAATCAGTGACCACACCACTCTTCGGCTCAAGGGCTTTACAGTTGAAAGTGAATACTGCGGTATCACCGTAAACATCAACTCTAGGATTAGGGATCTCGTAGTTCAATTTGGGGACCTGACCCTTGAATGGCATCAGATATTCCTTGATGGCGCCATCCTCGAGCCTGCCTCCCGTCCACGCGTCGAAATAGGTTGCCTTGTCGGCAAACCGTTGCGCGAAAACCGTTGGATCGCTCTCGCCATACCACTCATCCAAGCTGGCGCGCGTGAGAGTTAGAAGTTCTTCGAGAACTGCTTCCTCCGACTGAGCAGCCTTGCCGGCACCAAAAACGATGCCGCTCAATAAAACCAAAATCCCGAAAATCGTGGCGAGTCCTCTCATTGTCCACCTCCTGTTGTAACTATAGAATTCGATTTGCGCTGTACCAGATGACCAGATCCTTATGCATCAAAATTTTGACCGACGATCGTTCCGCCATCGTTACACAAAACGTTGCGTAGAGGATTTTCTTCATTTTTTTTTCTTCTTCTGCTACTATTTTGTCTGATGGAGCGATTATGTCCCTGCTAGCTCTATACTTTCTGGGGTCTCCACGCGTCAGCCGTGACAGGGTGACCCTGGAAATTCGTCGCCGCAAGGTAATAGCCCTACTCGTATACCTGGCTGTAACAGCACAGCGGCATAGCCGCGACGAGCTCGCTGAAATACTCTTTGGCAAGCGGGATAGAGGACATGCGCGGGCCAACCTACGCCAAACCCTTTCGCTATTACGTAGTGCTATCGGCAAGGATCAACTCGGTGCTGACCGCTACAGCGTATGGTTGTCGAGGTCGGGGGGGTTGTGGATCGACGTAACTGAGTTCCAACGATTTCTGAAAAAAGGGCAAGATTCGAAAATTAAGGCCGATGTTGCTTCAGAGAAATACAATATAGCCAGAGCCGCTGAGTTGTTCCGCGGGGAGTTTCTATCGGGCTTTTACGTAAAAGAAAGCGCTGGCTTCGAAGATTGGCAACTGCTAATGCAGGAAAGCCTTCACCGACAGCAGAGTACTGCACTAAAACGACTTGCAGAAATCCATGAGTCGTGGGGTCAGTATGAACAAGCCATCGAATATGGACATAGACGGTTAGCGCTGGACCAGCTGGAGGAAGCTGCGCACCGCCACTTGATGTGGTTATACAGCTCAGGAGGTCAGCGATTCGAGGCACTTCGACAGTACGACAGGTGCCGATCAATTCTGGAGCGGGAATTGGGGGAGAAACCCAACGAGGAGACCGATCGATTACGGGAGCGTATCCTATCACGAAAGCTTTTATCCAAGCACGTATCGGGGCAAGAACAACAATTGGACACCCGTCCAAACAATCTCAAAGTACCGACTACCACTTTCATTGGTCGGGAAAGGGAGTTGGCTTCAGTGCTTTCAGTACTGCGATCCAGGAAAGCTCGGCTTTTGATGCTTACAGGACCTGGAGGGACGGGAAAAACAAGGCTCGCGCTACAGGCGACCGCCGAACTTGTTAACGATTTTGAGCACGGTGTGTTCTTTGTTGACTTTTCGACTCTGAATGAATCAAACCAGGTCGTTCGGGCTATCACCTCGGTACTGAACGTCCGGGAAACCGGCCGGTCCAGGCGATCGCTTTTGGAGATATTGAAGGACAATCTGCAGAAAAAAAAGGTGTTGCTGCTGTTGGATAACTTCGAGCACGTTCTGCTGGCCGCTCCTCAGATCGCTGAACTACTGGCAGACTGCCCCCACCTGAAGATTCTTGCCACGAGCCGTGAAGCTCTGCACATTCAGGCAGAACGGATATTTTCTGTTCCCCCGATGAGGCTTCTCCCCAGAGGACAACGGGCAGCTGACATGATGAGTTGTGAGGCCGTGCAATTATTTGCAGAGAGGGCTTCAGCGGTCCAGTCCACCTTCGAGCTGAGCGAGGGTAATGCTGAGCTGGTGGCTGAGATTTGCCGCTGTTTGGATGGCTTGCCTTTGGCCATCGAGCTTGCGGCAACCCACATTGGAGTCCTTACGCCAAAGGATCTCCTGGTAAAGCTGAAAGACAGATTGAATCTGTCGAAAAGAGGCTTCCGCGATCTCCCAGCGCGTCAGCAGACGCTAAAAAGCGAAATCGACTGGAGCTATGAACTACTCGATGCGAGTCAGCAGAGTACCTTTAGGCAGCTTTCGGTGTTTTCCGGCGGTTGTACATTGGATGCAGCCGAGAAGGTGTGCGGCATGCCAGGAGGAGGCTCAGATGTGTTTCTCGATCTTTCTTCACTTGTCGAGAAAAGCCTCGTCAGGCTGATAGATGTTGATGGAGAATCCCGTTTTGGAATGCTGGAAACAATTCGTGAATATGCTCGGGATCGCCTTGAGGAAAGTGGTGATCTCGATGTCGTAGAAGAGCGATTTGCAGGTTATTTTCTCCGGTTCTCTGAAAAGGCTGAACTAAATCTCTACGGACCAAAGCAGGTTAGTTGGTTTGACCGGATAGAACGAGAGACCGCCAACATCCGCTCAGCCCTTTCCTGGCTGTACGAACGTCGAAAGTTGGAAGATGGGTTGCGTCTGGCTGGCGCGATGGGATGGTTCTGGTTCAGAAAAGCACTCTTTACCGAAGGACAATACTGGCTGGAGAAATTTCGCACCGCTGCCACAGAGGTTGTCTTGCCGGGACCTCAAGCAAAGGTCGCATACTCTCTCGGTTGGATGAAACTATGTGTGAGCAGTGTCTGGGGAAATCCGGAAGGAAAACGTTATTTCAGAGAGAGTCTTGAACTCTGGAGTCAGTCGGGCAACCAGAGAGGAGTTGCCCTCTCGAAAGCATGGTTGGCGTGGAAAGAAGGGGACATTGAAGGCCCAAATGGTTGGATGCTTGCTGATGAGAGTGTAGCTATCGCCCGGGCAACCGGAGATCCTTGGACTCTATCATGGTGTCTTAAGGTTGCATTTTCGCATCTGCGTCGGCAGAACAAAGATCTCGACTCCCGACGGGCGGCCCTTGAGGAGGCGATCTGTCTCGCTAGGAAAACGGGAGACCCGTTTCTTCTTTCCCAGACATTGAACGGAATGGGCAATGTCTTCAGTTGGATTCGGGAACTTGAAGCAGCTGAACCATGGTATCGTGATTCGCTGCGCATCGCACGCGAGATCGGCGACAGCTGGTCTATTCTGGACAACATCTTTTACCTTGCCGACGGTCACCTCGGGCTCGGTCGGATCCGCATGGCGAAAGAACTGTTTGCGGAAGGTCTTCGCCTATCTATGGATTACTGTGCAAGGGGATATATAGGCTGGTTCATGGGTGGGTTTTATCGCGTAGCGTGCTACGAAGGCCAGACCAAACGCGCCGCACGCCTTGGAGCTTTTTCAGAGTCAATCCTCGATCCTGACGGCCAATACGATCCCAGTTTCGCACAAAGGCTGGGTATCGATAACGAGGTGGCGGCGGCGGAATGGAAGATCGGCCAGATCATGACTCCGGAAAATGCTGTTGCCTATGCTCTAATGGATGAGTGAAATCGAGCGGTGTCGCCCTTTCTTGTGACGTGCCTTTATTCCGGAAGATGTGTGGTGTGGTCGAGTACCATGACCCAACGTCCGTCAATCTTCTTACGGACATCCGACCAACGCTCGACCAATAGCTTTCGTGGTCCGCCCAAAGGCTCCAAATCGAATGTAGCAGTGCCGATCCCTATGACCCCGTCGCCTGAAGTGATATGGGTGATCTCGTTGACTTCAACCGCAATGGATTCGTTCTGATCGAGCATCGCTTTTAGTGCTGCCCGTACGGCATCGGGACCACTGCAAACATTTCCATTCAGTACCACAACCACATCTGGATCGTTCCAGAAGCATTGCATCGCTGCATCTAGGTCCTTCCGGTTAAAGGCATCGACAAGTCGCTGATCCAGTTCTTTTGCCTCTGCAATATCGGTTTCAGTGAGGACCCGGGCAGATTTTTCTTTTGGCATGAACCTACTCCTTTTTTTATATAAACGGCTGGGGTTGCTACCTTGCCGTATTAAGAAGTGCAAAGCATATATTTAAAGAAACACAATAGGTTTAGTAGATTTCTTCCCTTCATATATATGTTTTTGCTATCCTGTAATAGTCTATTTTGTAAGATTAGTCCAGCAGACGATCTTATCTGAAGGATAGGCCAATGTGCAGAGGGTCAAAATTTTATTTTATAGAAAAATCAGGACAGATCATATTGATATAGGTGAATAGAGCAACATGGTCGCTAAATAAAAACATTTATGTATCTATCCATCTGTCTTATTTGTTTCGATTCATGTTTAGTATAATAGTATTCATTCCCAGGAATGGAAGGTATTTGTGGGGAAAAAGGTGATACAGTCTCTATCCGAACGGTGATTCATGTCGATCTACCTCCCTCAGTGGAGGCCTTTCTACAG
>CAZLRN010000105.1:0-11834 GCA_964561715.1 uncultured Spirochaetales bacterium | reverse complement strand
CTCGTTCAGGGCATTCGTTCCGTCCTTCGCCCTTGCCTTTCCGCAGTCGATTATTCTACAATTCTCAAGTAAAAGAGCTTAAGGCGAGTCCGTCCCTTGCGCTTAAGAAAGCGCTAGGCTTAAGAAAGCGCTAGGCTTAAGAAAGCGCAGCGCTGCTGCGCTGCTGCGCTTGGGAAAGCGCTTAGCTCGAGAGGGTGTCGAGCTCAAAACAACGGGAGGGGTTTTGCTTACTCACCATAGGGTCGTATTCGGTGATTCTCGAAAGATGGCCGAATTGGCCGATGAGTCTGTTCATCTGGTAGTTACCTCGCCCCCGTACTGGCAGCTAAAAGACTACGGCAATCCGGAACAGATCGGCTACGATGACTCCTATGAGGGTTATATCAATAATCTCAACATCGTGTGGAACGAGTGCTTCCGGGTTCTCATGCCGGGGTGCCGGATGTGCATCAACATCGGTGACCAGTTTGCCCGCTCCGTTTACTATGGCCGATATAAAATCATTCCTATTAGGACCGAGATCATCCGCTTTTGCGAAACCGTTGGATTTGACTACATGGGCGCTATCATCTGGCAGAAGGTGACCACCTGCAATACAACGGGCGGGGCCACGGTGATGGGCTCTTATCCCTATCCACGAAACGGAGCTGTTAAGCTCGACTATGAGTTCGTCCTGATCTTCAAGAAGCGCGGCAAGGCTCCGAAGGCGGACCCGGACTCTAAAAAGCGCTCCAAACTGACCCGCGAAGAGTGGAACCAGTATTTCAGCGGGCACTGGCAGTTTGCTGGAGTGAAGCAGAAGGATCATCTCGCGATGTTCCCCGAAGAGCTGCCCACGCGACTAATTAAGATGTTCAGCTTTGTAGGAGAAGTCGTGCTCGATCCGTTTCTGGGTAGCGGCACTACAATGCTGGCGGCCAGGAATCTAGACCGGAGCTCGATCGGATACGAGATCAATGAGGAGTTTCTACGGTTGATTAGCGAAAAGCTGGGTTCGACAGGAGTGCAGATACTGAAGTCAGACTCTACGGCTGGCAGCGTCAGTGATCTGTTAGCCGGGCTTCCCTACCTCTTTGAAGATCCCACAGGACTGTCCAGGAAAACCGATCCGAAGGAAAGACGCTTTGACTCCAAGATAGATGGCGAAGAGTCTGCCAGGGAGCGATACTTCACAGTCAAGCGGATTCTGAGCCCCGATAGGATTGTGCTGGATGGAGGTCTTCAGGTAAGCCTTATTGGTATTGTGGAGAATCCGGAAAAGAGAGAGGCGGCGATGGACTTTCTGTCGCAGATGACAAAGGGGCAAAGGGTCTACGTGAGAGGCGAGGGAGATGAACCCCTTGATGACGGCGAGGCGGCACCGGACTCATTGAGGGGCTACATCTTTCTCAAGAATCGAACTCCCATTAACGCCCATCTGGTCAAGCAGGGACTGGTCTTTGTGGACAAGGAATCGGATTACAGGGAGAAAGAGCGCTTTATGGCGCTCGCTCAATCGATCGTCAGTTGACAGCCAAATTTACTTTCAACTATTCTATGAAGAACCAGAGAACTCACTTTGAGTTTCCAATCAGGAAGACCTGCTTGGGGTTTCAAAGTGAGAGGACTCATTTGGCATCTAGTCAGAGTGTGCTGTAAGCGGAGGAAGAGATGAAAGGCAAAGCTATTGTCGCTCAAAGCGGCGGCCCCACGGCTGTGATCAACGCCAGTGCCTGTGGCGTCATCCAGGAAGCCTTCAAACATTCGGAGATCGAGGGAGTTTACGCCGCTCACAACGGTATACTGGGTGTTCTCAACGAAGAGATATTCGACCTCGGCAAGGAAGATCCTTCGGCGATCGAACAGCTCAAGACTACCCCGGCATCGGCTCTCGGCTCCTGTCGATACAAGGTCAAAACCCAGGAGGATTTCGAGCGCATCGTTTCGGTGTTCAAGAAGTATGACATCAGATACTTTTTCTACATTGGCGGGAATGACTCGATGGACACCGCGGACCGCGTCAACAAGCTGGCAAACAGCGAAAATTACGAGATGCGTGTCATGGGGGTGCCCAAGACCATCGACAATGACCTGGCTCTCACAGATCATTGCCCGGGATACGGAAGCGTCATCAAGTATCTTTGCGCCATGGTCATGGAGGCCGGCAAGGATACAGAAGCCCTCTACACCACCGATACGGTGAACGTCATAGAGACCATGGGCCGAAATGCCGGATGGATCGCGGCAGGCTGTGCCCTGGCCAAGCGCGACGAAGAGGACCCGCCCCACATCATCCTGCTTCCTGAGCGTCCCTTCGACAAGGAGGAGTTCAAAGATCGGGTCAAGTATTTTCTGGACAAGCTCGGGCGGGCCGTAATCGTTGCCTCAGAGGGAACACAAAACGCAGACGGAACCTACGTGGCCGAGCAGAAGGGGGAGTTTGCCAAGGATTCCTTTGGCCACACCCAGCTTGGTGGAGCGGGTATGTTCATCAAGGACCTTGTCGAAAGGGAAGTCAAGGTGAAAGCTCGCTTTGCCATTCCCTCGACGATTCAGCGAACCGGCATTCATTTTGCCTCCCTCACCGACTCTCAGGAGGCCTATATGACGGGGCAGAAAGCCGTGCAGCATGCCGTTGATGGTGTTTCAGGAAAGATGGTCACCCTGGAGCGAACATCTGACGACCCCTACAGATGCGACACGGGACTGGCGGATCTGCTAGATGTGGCCAACGGTGAGAAACTGCTTCCCAAGGAGTGGATCAGCAAGGACGGATACTTCCTGACAGACGAGTTCCTGCGTTACGCCCGTCCATTGATCCAGGGTGAGGTGATCCCTATTATCCGGGATGGACTGCCGGTTTTGATGCGCTTCAAAAAGCACTTTTTGGCGAAAAAAGATAAGTAAGTGAGGTGAATGATGAGCTATCTGGATGAAAAATTTGGGCTGGACGGTAAAACAGTTGTGATTACCGGTGGCGGGGGAGCCATTGCGGGAGCTCTCTCCGAAGCTTTTCTGAAAGCCGGGGCCAAGCTCATTCTGTGGGATATCGTACAGGAGGCTTTGGATTCCGCCAAAGCCAGGCTTACAGAGCTAACGGGAAAAGGCGAGAGCATCTTCTGCGAGATTGTTGATGCCACAGACGAGGGATCCGTGAAGAAGGCGATCCAATCGGCGGAAAAAAACTATGCTGCTCCAAACGTGCTCGTCAACGCAGCTGGCGGGAATCGCGGGAAAAGCTCTTTTGTAGATACAGAGATGGAGCAGTTCGAGTTCGTGCTCAAGTTGAACTTGGTGGCTGGTCTGATGGTTCCGACCAAGGTTATGGCCGCCTATTGGATCGAGAAAAAGGTCAAGGGCAGCATAATCAATCTATCGTCGATGGCTGCGTATGTTCCCCTGTCAGGGGTCTGGGCTTACGACGCAGCCAAGGCTGCCGTTACGAACCTGACAATGGCCGCAGCTAAGGAATTCGCCCCTCATGGCATACGGGTCAACGCGCTGGCTCCCGGGTTTTTTATCGGGAAGCAGAATAGGGCCCTCCTGATCAAGAACGATCAAACCGGCGAGCTTAGCGAAAGGGGACAATCGGTCATCGACCATACGCCTTTTGGAAGATTCGGCGATGTTTCCGAGCTCGGCGGATCCGTGATCTTTCTCTCCAGCGACGAGGCGGCGAGCTTCATCACAGGTATCACCCTGCCTATTGACGGCGGATATCTGATTCAGAATATCTAACTACTCAATTACCACTCAGGGGACTGACACAATGGATAACACGATGCCGGATTTAGATCTTTGGATGGCAAGGGCAGAGGAGTCGGGGTTGCTCGATCAGCTGGTCACACTGGCCAAATCTAGTGGCGCAGATGAAGAGGTGGAGGCTCCTCCTCTAGATTCAGATCTAATTTACGCTTCATCTGTTCAGAAGGCGGGAGAAGATCTGCTGGCTTTAGTCAAGCTCAAATCTGATTTGAATCTTGCCGTTCTTGGTAAGAACCGGGGAGGCTTTAAGGGAACAAAGAGGGCTGCGAAGGATCTGGATATTCATTTTTGCCCTCTGAATCACAAAAACGCAGAGCGCCTCAGAGAGACCCTTCCCTATACGGCTCCGTCGCCGCTGGCCGATATCGATGCCACGTTTGGAGTGGGTGACAGGTTGGGAATTGCTTCGGTTGGACACATTCGGCTCTTCAAAAAGCTGGACGCCGCCCGAAAGGGAACCTTCACCTTTGCACCTGTCTTTGCGCAGCAGTCCGTTCGGGAGATCACCCTCTGCGATAGGACATACGAAGACGTTTTGGACTCCGCCTCCTGGGCTGTGTTTCAGGAGAACTTCAGGAAGCCCTGGGGCGCTGACGGTGACCATCTCAAAACCGCTGATTGGGTGAAAAAAAGTCTCAAGTTGGGTTTTACGATGATCACGGCCGACGTATCGGACTACATTCGGGGCGAACTCGCCTCCCTCGATGAGAAGGAGATTCTGGGTCTCTACGAGAAAAGGTTGAATGAGAAGCAGCGGGATCGAATGGAGGGGGCATACCTGGCTCTGGCCCTGAAGCTCGATACGGGAGAGGTGATCAGCCTAGCCCGGCCGGAGCTTGCGCGAATTGCCCTTATCTACAACGATGCCCTCGACTACGCCGAAAAGCTCTATCGGATCGGTCAGAAAACAGGAAAGCCTTTCGATTTCGAGCTCTCCATCGATGAGACCGCAACGCCGACCCTTGCCCAGGCCCATGTCTTTATTGCAATGGAGATGAAGGAACGTGGAGTGATGATTTCCTCGCTGGCGCCTCGATTCGTCGGTGAGTTTCAGAAAGGTATCGACTACATCGGCGACAAACGAGAGTTTGATGAAGCCTTTCGCACCCATGCCGCCATCGCTCGGAATTTCGGCTACAGGATTTCGATTCACTCCGGAAGCGATAAGTTTACGGTTTTCCCCACCGTAGGGAAACAGACCAATCAACGCTTTCACCTCAAAACAGCCGGCACCAACTGGCTGCAGGCTCTGCTCGTCATCTCCCAAACGGAACCTGCGTTTTTCAGAAAGATTTACGATACGGCGCTCAAGGTCTTTCCCGATGCCAGAAAGTACTATCACATCACCCCCAATCTGGACAATCTTCCGGATCTGGCGTCTCTGCTGGACTCTCAGCTGCCTGTGGTGTTCGAGAACATCGATGCCCGGCAGGTTCTGCACGTAACCTATGGAGAGATGCTACGGGACCCGGACTTGAAACGCCAGATCTATGATGTTCTCAAACAGCACATCGAGGAGTACTGGGACTCTTTGGTCGACCACATCGGCAAGCATCTCGTTTATCTGGGACTCATGAAATAGGAGGAGCTCGGAATGGATTTTCTGACCGAAGAATTTCTGCTTCAGAACGAACCGGCAAAAAAGCTCTACCATGAATACGCTGAGAAGATGCCTATCTTTGACTACCACTGCCATATACCCACTCAGCAGATCGCCGACAACGAGCAGTTCAAAAATATAACTCAAGCCTGGCTTACCGGGGACCACTACAAGTGGAGGGCGATGCGCGCGAGCGGAGTCGAAGAGAGGCTGATAACAGGGGATGCACCGGACCTCGAGAAGTTCCTCGCCTGGGCCAGGACCGTTCCCCATACTCTGAGAAATCCCCTCTTCCATTGGACCCATATGGAGCTCAAGAATCCTTTTGGTATTACAGGAAAGATACTAGGTCCCAATACGGCCAAGGAGATCTGGGCCGCCTGCAACGAGCAGCTCAAGACAGATGACTTTCGGGTGAGAGGCATAATCTTTCGCATGAATGTCAAAGTCGTCTGCACGACCGACGATCCCGTAGACAATCTCGAGTTTCACGCCAAAATCAAGAACGACACCAGTTTTGCCGTAAAGGTCGTACCGGCATTCAGACCGGACCGGGCCATGGCCGTGGAAGAGCCCGATGCCTTCGCTCAGTGGGTTGGAAAGCTCGAAGAGGTGACCAATACGGAGATCAAGGACTTCTCGGGATTCCTCGAGGCCATCAAGAAGCGTCACGATTATTTCCATCACATGGGTTGTCGCCTCTCGGATCACAGCCTCGAATCATCGCCCTATGCCGAAGACTATCTCGAGAGTGAGATCATCTATATCTTTCACAAGGTGCGGACCGGTAAGTCTCTCGAACCCTTAGAGATCCTGAAGTTTAAATCGGCGATGATGCACGAGCTGGCTCTTTTGAACCACGCTCGGGGGTGGACCATGCAGCTGCATCTCGGCGCTCTTCGGAACACAAACAGCCGGTTTGGAAGGCTTCTGGGACGGGATGCGGGCTTCGATTCCATGGGCGACTTCGAGACGGCAAGGCCTCTGGCGCGATTTCTCGACAAGCTGGATGATATAGAGAGGCTGCCCAAAACCATTCTCTATCCGCTTAATCCCCGCGACAACGAGCTGATCGCGACGATGTGCGGCAATTTCCAGGACGGCACCGTTCCGGGCAAGATCCAATTCGGATCCGCATGGTGGTTCAACGATCAGAAGAACGGCATCGAGAGACAGCTCAATGCCCTTTCGTATATGGGGCTGCTCAGCACCTTTGTCGGCATGATTACGGATTCACGGAGTTTCCTCTCCTACCCGAGGCACGAGTACTTCAGGAGGGTTCTCTGCAACCTCATCGGCAAGGACGTGGAGAACGGAGAGCTTCCGGCGGACTACAATCTGCTCGGGAAAATGGTCCAGGATATTTCCTACAACAATGCGGTGCGATACTTCGGCATTGATCTGAAATAAAAAAGGATATGACGATGAGAGAAGAACACTCCCTTTGGCGCGGTGCGATGCCGCCCCAGTACATCTATGCAAACAGGCGCTTTGCGGGCATTGCCCTCGAGCCTCCCAATTTCGAGCCCGGATCCTGGATCGGCGCTGGCAAGGTTCTCTACGACACCGAACGGGGGGAATTTCTCCTGACGGCGCGACCGAGGAAGGCCGAAGGAGACGTCAGGGGATTCGCGGCCAACATCTACCGATCCCGCGACGGCCTGAGCTACGACCTCTTGACAGGTCTCGCCAAAGAAAAGGTTTCCGAGTTGAGTGGCCTTACGATCCACAGCATCGAGGGCACTCAGCTGATGAAGAGCCCTCTCACGGGCAGATGGCATTTTTACCTCTCCGTTGACACAGGAGAAGACTTTGTGTGGGGCGGGATTTATTGGGAAACCCTGCTTCTGGTAGCCGACGAGCTCGATGGGCCGTGGAGCTCGGAGGGCATCGTGCTGCACAACGGCGGCAGCTGCGACGCCAACCAGGCGAGGGATTCGAGCATCGAGATTCTGGATGGACGCTGGATCTGCCTCTACAAGGCCATTGATGCTAATCGACGTGAGCGGCCGGCTCTCGCAACGAGCGCCGACGGAATCGAGTGGAGCAAGCGCGGGGCCTTTACAACCGACGGGGAGGACAGAACTCAATTTATCTCGGGAAGCATTTTTACGGGAGCCTCGGGCCCCCTTTTTATGGGCCTGGAGATCCAGCTATCCGACTCGAGGGATGACCGAGAGGATGTGGTCTACGCTGACGATGGCAAGATCGGACATGGTGGCGGAGTTCCCCATTTCGTGGCGTACCAGCTAAACCTAAGGGGCCTCGACCTGGAAACTGTCTTTCGGGCCCCCTGGACGCCGCTCTCCGAGTACGAGCACGAAAAGCATCCCTGCCTGGGATATTCGAGCCTGGTCTTCGATCCGCTCAAGAACCGGATCCTGATGTACATCGAGGCTCTGGATCCCAAGCTCACGAGGGCCATCGGCCTAAACGAGACTGTCGAGCGCCAGCTGGTCTACGAGGTTCCGCTGTGACGAAGCGACGGCGTTCGTGATCCGAGCGAGGGTGGAGCAGTGACCAGCCTCGTTATCATACCCACGTATAACGAAGCTGAAAACTTGCCGACGCTGATCGAAGCGGTATTCCATATCCTTCCGGAGATCCATATCCTCATCATCGACGACGCCTCGCCCGATGGAACCGGCGAGCTTCTCGAGAGGCTCCGACGGGATCAGCCACGACTCTTTGCGATCCACCGCTCTGCAAAGGGTGGATACGCCGGCGCCTACCTCGAAGGATTTCGGTGGGCTCTCGGGAGAGGTTATGATGTGGTCGGCCAGATGGACGCCGATCTCTCCCACAATCCGGCGGTTCTTCCCCTTATGTTCGAGGTCATCGCGGCAGATTGTCATTTGGCCGTTGGTTCACGCTATGTCAAGGGAGGGGGCATCGAGAACTGGGCTTTGCATCGGCGTTTTCTCAGCCTCTGTGCCAACCGCTTTGCCCGGGCGGCGCTGCGTTGTCCGATCCACGATATGACTTCAGGCTATGTGCTATGGACGAGGAAAGCTCTTGAGGCTCTCGACTTGGAGGGAGTCCGGTCAAGGGGTTATGTCTTTCAGATCGAGCTCAAAATGAGGGCCCACAGGCGTTGCTTGAAGCTCAGAGAGGTTCCAATCGTCTTCGAGGAGCGGAAGAAGGGCCGGTCTAAAATGACCCTTGGCATTATCTGGGAGGCCTTTGCACAAGTCATTCGATTAGCCGCCCTGTCCTCCCGGCTCAGATCACCCTGAAAACAGCGGTATAACTGTCCTGATAAACGCGGACAAACTTGCTTGGATCGCTCGACAGATAGCGGTAGAGCTCCCGGGTCTGTGGAAGATTCTCGATGTGCACGTAACTGGCCCCGAATTCCTCCTTGATGATGGGATAGGGATCGGCGCTCAGCTGCAGAACAGCCAGGTATCGATCGTAGAGCCGCGGATTGTGTTCTCTGAGGAAAACGGCATCGAAGCCGAAGGTGTAGACGTTGTGGGTGTTGTAAAAGAAGAGCTCCGGAAAGGCACCGTAGTTTGTGATAAAGACCTCACTCTTGGCGGGACTGTTCTCTTTTAGCCACAGCGCTGCCTTGGAGTTGTCGATATGTTGGAGGTTCCGTAGATCCCCTACGGTGAGGATCGTGTTGACTGCTCCAATACAAACTAGCGCAGCAAGGCTCGCCATCCTTCCGATTCTGTTGAGATCGAAGTCGAGCTCATCGAAAGCAGATGCGCAGAAAAGCACGGCAAAAGGGACGAACTGATCCACGCCGCGGGCGAACTTGAAATAGAGCAGGAGAAACGCCGCGCTCTGCACAAGGAGGAACAGAGTACGGAGAGAATGTTTGCGGCTTTTTAAAAACGACAGGAGGATAACGACGAGGAAGGCAGCGAGTATACCTGCGGTTGTGAGAAAGAGCGCCCAAGAGCTGAGTGGCATCCATTCCAGATTGATGACCACATCGGACGCGGCGAGGCCTTTTTTGAATATTTGCGTAACAAGCAGCTTTAGGTTATTCGGGAAATAAGGATTGACTACGATTCCGAGGAGCGTGCCGCCGAAGCAGAAGAGCACCGGCCGAAACTCGATTTTTTTTTGATAAAAAGAGACGGACGCCGCGTAAACAAGAACGACAAAAACAAAGAGGGGAAAGGCGGTGTAGGTAAGCACAAAGAGATAGCTGACCAGAATCAGCCAGAGGTAGCGTTTTTCGATCAAAAGCTGCAGTCCTATTACGTAGAAAATGATCGCTACAGAAATCGGCCGAACCGCCAGCTGCCTGATGAAAAAGGAATTGCTCCCAACGAGAAAAAGCAAAGACCAAAAAAAAGCGTATCTGATTTTGTTTCGTCTCAAAAACCAGAAGATGGAGAGAACTGATAGAGCGGCAAACACAATTCCGGCGATTTTGGCCGTAAGGACAAGATTGCCGAAACAGAAGGGCAGCAGAAGAACATGGTAGAGGAAGTAGAGATCGGCAAATCCTTTGTTCAGATCAGTGTGTTTGGCCCATGGGAAGCTTCTGGAAAGCCCTCGTTCGAGAATCTGTCGGCTGACCTTGATGTGGAAGTAGTCATCCTGCTGAAGTCGGTCAAAGGAAAACTGGACGACACTACATAATACTATCGCAATGGCAACGAGAAGGATGTATGGCCGAAACTTTTTAATCAAAATAGCGTTACGCTACTCAAAGTAGCGTTTGGAGAAGATGTCGTTGCTTCTTTGCCATATGGCGATGGCCCGGCCATTCTCGTCCACGGCTATGAAGGGATTATCGTTTCCGCTGTTTGAATCCAGAGTGTCGGCCGAGCCGCTCCCTGCACCCCAGACAAGCCAGGCCACGCTCGAGTTGTACCTCTTGGTCTTTATCTGTCCATCCTCCACCCATATAAAAAAGATGTTACCGCCGGGATCCACAGCAAGCTTTGGCTTGGAGGCGTTTCCTCCGTCCGATAGGATAAACGTAGCCGCTTCCCAGTTGGGCCAGGTTGATCCGGAAGAAAACCGGCGCGCCTTTATTTCGTTGCTGCCGGTGTCCTCCCAAACGGCAAAGGCGTTGCCATTCAGGTCGAAAGCAATCGACGGAGTGGCGCCGTTCGCGCCCGAGATGTCCGTCTGCGCTGCCCACGAACCGGAGAAGCGATTGGCATAGATGTGGTCGTCATCCGAGCTATGCCATACAGCGATGGCAACGCTGCTGGGGCCATAAGCGACATCGAGGGGGGATGTGCTAAACGCGACGTTGTTTGTTGAGGCATTTACGTCGCTTCCCCATGTGGATCCGCTAAAAAGGCTCGATATGAGTCTGTAGTTTGGATTGTTGTTCTCTCGCCACACAGCCAGGGCATTTCCATTCTCGTTCACCGTAATCTGAGGCTCTGACCCGTTATTGGCAGAGATGTCTCCGTCCAAGGTCCAGCCAGATGTGTATCGTGCCCCTTGCATTTTGTTTGTCGGACTGCCCTTCAGCCAAACAGCATATGCTTTGGCATCAGAGCTCGGAAAAGACGCTACCACTTGATTGCTATAGCTGTAGCTGTCGGTTGTCAGCTCGTTCTCGGCTGCCCAGGATCCTCCCGTGATCGTGGAAGAGTAGATGTGACTGTACGTAGTGCCGCCAGCCCAAAGCGCAAAGGATGTTCCACGCCAGTTCGAGGCGATCTGAGGCCGGCTGATTCCATACTGAGATGATCTTTCGATGCTGCCGGCCCAAGAGGACCCGTCGAAGTGGTTGGATATCGCGTAGAAAGATCCGTACTGAGCCGCCCACACGGCATTTGCCTTTCTTGCCTCGTAGAAAGCTACCTGCGGATTGTAGTCGGTGTACATTGTTCCAAGTGCATCAAGCAATGTGCTCCAGCTGCCGCCGCTGATGATAAAAATTTCGTCCCCATCCCCTTCACCTGCGCCACCGCCTGGACAACCCAGCAGGAGAACCGCAGCGCACGCGAGAAGCACATACAAGGCGACCCCGTTGATATACCTGTTGTCGATCAATGCCTTCCTCCGGGACACAAGTCACGGGCATTATAGCAGGTATCGTTCTCTTATGTAAGGTTAACCTGACCGGAAAACCCGGAGAGGGGTGCGGCCTCGGGTGCTCTCGTGAGTAGAGTATGTTACTCGAAATATCGTACGCTATTCAAAATAGCGTTTGGAGTAGATTTTACCGTCGTCCCTCACCCAAACCACGATGGCGCGGCCGTTTGCGTCGACCGCGATATGTGGCAAAATACTCCATCCTACGGGATCCAGGACAGTCGCGCCTCCAGGGATCGCCCAGCCTGGCCAGTTAGCGCCAGCCGGATATCGCTTTGCGTAAATGTACTCGTCTCCCCACACGAAGAACACATTCCCTCCCGGATCCGCCGCAATCTCAGGATCGTAGGCGGCTTCGCTCTGTTGAGTATAGATTGTTCGAGGTATATCCCAATCGCCGGGCCACGTACCGCCAGGCGGAAAGCGGGCCACCAATATTTCGTCGACGTTGGTCCATATGACGTAGATG
>CAZLRN010000104.1:0-11869 GCA_964561715.1 uncultured Spirochaetales bacterium | reverse complement strand
AACGGTCACATCATATCAGAAATGCGGACTAGAGGCGGAAGATCAGAACAAGGGATACGATCAAGGCGACAAAACCTAGTTTCACCCAGTCAGCCCCGCGAGCTTTGAGGGCAGGAAGCGTGGCCTGGTCCGAGTAGCATCTTGCCTCCATGGCGAGGGTCAGATTATCACCTCTCCAAAAAACTTTCCGAAGAAGCACTGCGACGAATGAGAAAATTCGGAAGAGGGGATTACGCCTCCTCTCGATACAGCGCGCCTTCTGTGCTTCGAGCACCTCCCCAGCTTCGAGCAGAATGAGGGGAACGAAACCCAGCGTCAATCCGAACATGGTTGCGAGACGTGCGGCTGGGAGAAAAGGAAGAGGTTTGGCTATTCTAGCAATAGCGGATCGAATATGCGAGAGGCGGGTCGTGGATATGAGAAGAGAGCTCAGCAGTGCGACTATCAGCAGCCTCCAACCTGTTATGAGCCCTGCCTCCAGTCCCGCTTTTGAAAGGCCTAACCAGCCGAGATCGAGCAGCATGGGGCCTGAAGCGGTAAAGCTTCTCACGAGGACGATAAAAAGTATGAGCACCAGAAGAGGTTTCAGATCGCGAATCATGCGTGCCGGCCTGATACCGCATGCGCCATGCAGAAGGACAACAAGGAGAGTGATACCCGCAAGAGACACCGGTCTCGCTGCAAAGACAGATATGCAGAGCAGAATCATCGCAATTAGCTTGAATCGGGCATCCATGGTGTGGAGCAGGCTCTTCGAGTGCCTATACTGAAGAAAGGCTCGATCACTCATCGTCAAGCCATGTCAGTTTTCCGATATTTGCGGATACGCCCGCCCGTTTGCCGAAAGCCGGCTTTCGCACACCGAACTGTTCAAGGTCATCGATCACATCGGCAGGTGATCCATCCCGTACGATTCGGCCGGATTCCATCAGGATCAGCCTGTTGGCATGGGCCAGGATCCGGTCGAGATCGTGGGTGATAACGATGAGCGTATGCCCCTCTCGATTGAGATTGACAATCTGTTCGAGGACTCTCCTGGTCGCCGGATAATCCAGGTTGGAGAAGGGCTCGTCAAATACCACGACCCTGGGATCGAGGGCCAGGACTCCCGCTATGGCCAGACACCGCTTCTCGCCGCCAGAGAGGAGATGAGCCGGGCGTTCTCTTAGAGGCGCCAAACCAACCGAATTGATGCACCGATCGACTCTCGCGTCTATTTCCTCCTGACAGAGCCGCAGATTTCTCGGCCCGAAGGCCACATCCTCGGACACTGTTTCGCCGATGATCTGGCTATCGGAATCCTGAAATATCAAGCCCACCACCTGCCTCGCACAGATAGTATCCTTGGCAACCGGTTGCCCTGCTACCTCAATCCAGCCTCCCGTGGGCTCAAGCAAGCCATTTAGATGTCTCGCCAAGAGAGTCTTTCCGGACCCATTGCGGCCTGAGATAACCACCAACTCACCCTCCCATACCGTCAAACTGATATGGTCGAGCCCGAGTGTTCCATTCGCAAATTGATGGGTCAGGTCAAAGGTGCGGATAATAGGATTAGTCGGTGAGGTTTTTGGGTCCATCAATTTGCGCTTTCAATCAGAGTGTGCCTGCGAATGTGCGGAGCCACGGCTAAGGCAACCGAAATTTTGAGAGCATCTCCCGGTAGGAATGGGATCATTCCCACAGCAAGAGCTCTGGCCAACGTCATCCCTGTGACGACTTTGAGCCACGGGACACCACAGGCGTAAACCACCAACGCTCCCACGATCAATGCCAGGAGGTCTGTGACGAAAGCCGGTTTTCTAATATGGCTGGCCGCTCCGATAATCGCCACAGCCGGTATGTAGCCCACAAGATAACCACCGGTAGGGCCAAGAAAATGGGCTACTCCCCCCGCACCTGCAGCAAAAACTGGAAGTCCCACTGCGCCGAGCGACAGATAGAGAAGAACGGACGCCAGACCCCATTTTGCTCCCAAGAGCAGTCCCGCCAGCATTATGAACAGATTTTGAAGCACAATGGGAACGGCCCCGATCGGGGATAGCAAGATAAGCCCCGGCCACGGTCAGGCCGGCCATCAGGGAGGCGAATACAGTCATTCTGACAGAGGGTGGCTTGACCATCAATTGCCTGGTCTACCAATATGGTGGCAATCCCCATAGAAGAGGGTCTGGCGCCGTCCCCTCTCCTCGACAACGAGCGCCCCAGTGGAGTCGATATCCACGGCTCTGCCCGTAACCGAACCGCGAGGAGTAGCGATTTTGACCCTTCGGCCGATGGTGGAGGAGAGGGATTTCCACTCGCTGATGAGATCTTCCCTCATGTATTGAGTCCAAGTTCTCTCGAATTCACGCAAAAAGGATACCAACAGGCTCCGCCTGGAGAGGGGGCGTCCCACAACCTCGGCGAGGGAGCAGGAATGGGAGAGTTGCGGGTGGTTATTGACATTCACGCCAATCCCCAAATTGCAGTGGCTGATTAGATCTGACTCGGTCAAGGTATCAGCCAGCATGCCAGCGACTTTTTTTTCGCCTATCATCACATCATTGGGCCACTTGAGATGGGTCTGCACTCCGTAGTTCTTGTTAAGGGTTCGCGCCAGGGCCAGAGAGGCTCCGATGAGAATCCTCCCGCCCAGAGGCAGAGGTACCTTGGGAGAAAGCAGCCACGTGAGGTAGAGCCCTCCTTTCAGCGATATCCAACTCCGCCCATCCCTTCCCCTTCCGGCATACTGCTCTTCGGCTATCACCACCGAGCCCTGGAGACCTTCTTGATCGGCCAGCCGGCGTGCTATCGTCATGGTGGAATCGACTTCAGAAAAATAATGCACCCTTGACTCCATTCCTGGAAACTCCCAGGGAAAGAGCATATCTTCGGAATCCGCCTCAAGGCGGTAACCTTTCGGTGAGACCTCTATTTGATAGCCCAGCGACTTCAGGTTCTGTACATGCTTCCAAATGGAAACTCGGCTGACCCCTGCCTCGCCGCTTATCACCTCTCCCGATACGTAGCCCTGATTCTCGCGGAGAAGGGACAGAATCGACACTTTAACCCCATAATCCACTTCGTTAACTCCGATTCGCTTCCTGTTAACCAGATTAGTCTATCCAATATGGGCTGGTCCTTCAACACCTCAATACCCTTACCTGAATCCTTGACGGTTTACGACTAAAAAGATTATCTTTTTCGAAAGCTTATGTTTGATTGATGCTTCTCAAACCCCGGAGGCAAGTTCGTCGATGTAGTAACTTCGAGGAGGTTGTGAAATGACGATTGGCAAAAAGATGCAGGATGCTCTCAACAAACAGATCAATGCGGAGCTTTATTCCAGTTACCTCTATCTTTCCATGGCAGCCTACTTTGAAACCCAAAACCTTAGAGGAATGGCGGCCTGGATGGAGGCTCAGGCAGGTGAGGAACAGGGACACGCGATGCGGATCTACAAGTTCATTAACGATCGATCCGGAAGGGTCACTCTTGAGGCCATAGATAAACCCAAAATCGACTGGAGCTCTCCTAAGGAAGCCTTCGATGACGCGTATGCCCATGAACAGAAGGTTTCAAAAATGATCCACGATCTTGTCGACTTGGCAAACCAAGAGAACGACCACGCTTCGTTTACAATGCTGCAGTGGTTCGTTCAAGAGCAGGTAGAGGAGGAAGACTCTACCGCAACCATTGCGGATCAACTCAGCAAGATCAAGGACTCTCCCAACGGCCTGTTCATGCTGGATCACGCCCTTGGCGCGCGCAAGGGCGACTAGTAAAAATCTGCTTAGCAGCTTTTATTGCGAATACATGAAAAGGGAAGGCATCCGATTTTGGAGAGCGCCTTCCCTTTTTTTCAATCCAAGCAATCAGGAGAAACGAGCAAATGGCAAATGTTGAAGTCAAGCCGAACGTATATTGGGTGGGCATGAACGATCGGACCACCGATCTTTTCGAAGGGATCTGGCCCATAACCCACACGGGGGTCTCATACAACTCCTATCTGATAAACGACGAGAAGAAGGTCATCATTGATCTGGCCAAGGCGTTCAAAACCGATATCTTTTTCGACAACATCTCAGAGGTGATGGAGCTTTCAAAAATCGATTACGTCGTCATCAACCACATGGAGCCCGACCACACAGGAGTTCTGCGGACACTCAAGAGAATGTCGCCGACGCTAACGATTCTCTGTACTCCAAAATCCAAAGCAATGCTCGAAGATTTTTATGACATGCGGGAAAACATCAGAGCCATCGAGGATGGGGAAACCCTCTCGACCGGTAAGATGGAGCTTCAGTTCGTCTATGCCCCCTTTGTCCACTGGCCCGAAACGATGGTCACCTATGAATCCACGCAGAAAATTCTCTTCTCCTGTGATGCCTTTGGAGGCTACGGGGCGCTGCGTGGCTCTGTATTTGATGACGAGGTTAAAGATCCGATCTTCTACGAACGGGAGGCTCTCCGATACTACTCTAATATTGTGGCTAAGTTTTCAGGTCCCGTTCTGAAAGCTATTGACAAGTTGAAGGGTATACCCATCGAGATAATCGCGCCTTCTCACGGATTGATCTGGAGAAAAAAACCGCAGTATATTGTCGAACTCTATCGAAAATGGGCTCAATACGCCACCGGCGAGACCGAACCAGGCATCACCCTCATCTACGGATCGATGTATGGCAACACGGAGATGGTTATGAATGCCGTGGCCCAGGGCATATCCAGCCAGGGTGTGCCGTTGGAGATCTTCGATGCCGCACGGACACACTCCAGCTTCATACTTCCCTCCCTCTGGACAAAACGGGGGGTGGCGATAGGCTGCCCCACATACGAGGTTGGAGCATTTCCGCCCATGGCGGAGGTGTTGCAGATGGCTGCGTCGAAGCGGATTCTAAATAAACAGGCTGCAATGTTTGGGAGCTATGGCTGGAGTGGTGGTGCCCTCAAGAGAATCAAAGAAATCATCGAGCCTTTGAAGTGGACGCTATCAGATACCTTTGAGTTCGCCGGAGGTCCCACGTCAGAAGACCTGAAAAAGGCAGAGGATTTCGGATCAAAGTTCGCAAAATCCGTAAAGGGATAGAAGCCCCTGGAGTCGAAAGAGACCAAAAAAAAAGATTCCTGCTCGAAAGCGAATGGGTGCCACAGATAGAGGCGGTAAAGTTCCTTAGGGCAGGGGAGCATAGCGAAAAATAAATAATCAGATCGGGAGAGCAGCTCTGGTATTCGCAAAGATACACGCTCTCCCCGTTCCAGATCCGACCCGCCTGCGAGGTAGTTCAGAAGACGCGGATACTGGAAGAGACGATTCTCCTAATAGCCCTGAGCTGGTGCTTCATGGCTTATTACGAATCCCCAAAAGACTTCGACCGTCTTATCGATTTATACTTCTCGAAGCTCTCCGAGATGAAGCTTCGGAAAAAGATGCCCAGATTGATGGCGGTCTTCGAGAGGATTCAAGAGTCTCTACCCCTGCACGTTGACTAGCCCTTCTGTCACGGTTTATGATGACAATACCCGATTTTCGAGAGAAGGAGCTATGATGGTAACAGGATTGACGAGAAAGGTTTTCCTTTTGTTGCTCGCTCTTTTCCTCGCCGGTATCCCGCTTCCCTACGGGCTTTCCCAGGGCGGTGCAGACAGTCAAATCGCCTTCAGATGGGCGTTCATTCATCAAGCACCCGACAGCAAAAATAAAGTGATCGACTTTGAAGAGAGGCCGACGGTTAATTCAGGCGATAAGCTTCAAATCTACCTTCGACCCGAATCGGAGGTATACCTTTATCTCTTCCTATATGATACCCACAAAGATCTTTATCTGCTCTTTCCTGAGAGCCCTGACTACTATACAAGCACGAAACTGGAAGAGGGGGACATCTATATTCCGGGAGAATTCGACTGGTTCGAATGGGATGATTCCAGGGGAACGGAAAGATTTTACCTTATCGCATCGAGTGAGCGTCTCACCGATATAGAAGAGAAAACAAAAAAATATATGAGCAGCAATCAGGATGCGAAGCTCAAATCTCAGCTCTACGACGCCATCGTCGCGATACGTAAGGAAAAGAGCAATCTGACCACTCCCTCCGAGAAACCTGTAGCCATCGCTGGAACCATTAGAACGCGGGGATCCGGCACGGATATGGCCGGTAATGCTATTCTCGTAGAAGCAGAGAGCTTTTACTCGAAGACCCTCCGTCTGAAGCATGAATAGCAAAACAACACTCTTCACTCTCCTTTTGATATTGGCAGCCTTTGTGCTCTCGTGGCTGCTCTTCCTGCTCTTTCCCGGCATCTTTGAGACTTGGAAGCTCCAATCGAACGATTCTCTCTTTCGGTTGCGTTACAGCATATATGGCAAGCGCCCTACTTTCCCCTCCATCGTTCACGTGGACTTCGACGATACCAGCGCCCGAATGATGGATGTGTCGATCGAGGACAAGGTTCTCTATGCCAAGATAATCAACATCCTCACCGAAGCTTATGTACACTCTACCGCCTTTGATATAGTCTTTCCTCGCGGTGACAATGTCGAAAACGACGAAGCTTTAGTTGACGCTACCTATAACTCCGACGGCGTCTATTTTCCCATCATACTAAGGCCAATAAGGGAGGGGGAGGCCGTTGAGGAAACAGATGGCGAATATGAGCAGCTGCTCTCTCAGATAGCGTGGCATCCTTCGGTTTCGACAACTTCCCGCGAGATACGAGCGACTGTGGCATTCTCTACCTTTTTTGAGCTCGCTGAGGCTGCCAAAGGCATCGGTCATATCACGTGTTATCCCGACAGAGACGGCGTGTTCAGACGCTTCCCCCTTCTCATCAGGGTTGGCGAGGCTTATGTTCCTTCCCTCTCGTTTCGAATGGTCTGTGATTATCTCGACGTCTCTCCCGAAGACATAAAGGTCGCTTTCGGGAAGAGCATCACTCTATCGGGCGCCAGGTTTCCGGATGGAGAACAGAGAGATGCAGTCATCCCCATCGATTCGCAGGGTCGCATCATCATCAACTTCGCCGGGCCATGGCACGACTCCTTCTTTCACTATCCCATCTCTAAGCTTCTCGAAGCCGAAGAGGACCGAGGGTTGCTCGACGAGCTGACGGACCAGATCGAGGAAAACCTTGTCGTAGTGTCGGACGTTTCTACCGGCGGCCGGGATATCGGTCCTATACCATTGGAAAACCTGTATCCCTTGAGCGGACTTCACGTAAATATCATCAACTCGATTATAAAAGAGGACTTTATCGGCGAGTTCACCCTGACCCAGGAGTTTCTCATCAGCCTCCTTCTCGTAGCGCTTCTCTTTGGGGCTTCGTACCGCATGCGGGGATTGGGCTTTACGCTTTCGGCGCTTGCCTTACTGATCCTCTTCGTGGTCGTTTCCGCGCTCTTGTTTTTTTATCGTGGCATGCTCTCCAACATGGTTGCCCCTGCCTTTGCGATTCTGCTCACTATAGTCGCAGTAAACGTTTACAAGTACCTGCTGGAACAAAAGGAAAAGGCCTTTATTCACGCCAAATTCGAGAACTACTTTGCTCCTGAGCTCCTCTCAAAGATCCTGAAAACCCCTGGCATGCTAGATGCCGTGGAGCAGAAAGTGCTGACCGTGCTTTTCAGCGATATCGCCGGCTTTTCGACCTGGAGTTCGACGCAGAAGCCCGAATATATACGCCAGACTTTGAATCAGTACTTCGAAGAGATGGCGAGCACCGTGTTCAAATACGAAGGCACGATTAATAAATACATCGGCGACGGTCTGATGGTGCTCTTCGGCGATCCCCTCCTTCAAGAAGACCACGCTCTGCGCTGTGTGCGAGCTGCGACGGAGATGCAACTGAAAACCAGGGAGCTCAAGAAAAAATGGGAAGCGACAGGAGGCATGCCGATACAAATTCGCATCGGAATCAACACGGGTGAGGTGGTTGTAGGGAACATGGGCTCGTCGAAGCGACTCGAATATACGGCTATCGGCGCCAACGTCAATCTGGCCCAGCGTCTTGAAAGCGGCGCACCGGTGGGAGGTATCCTCATTGCTAAATCGGTGTACGAAAAGGTGAAAGACGAGATCGACGTAAAAGATGCGGGAACGATTCAAGCAAAAGGATTCTCCGAACCGGTGGAGGTCTTCGAGGTCGTGCTCAAAGAAGCCCCCGGCTAGGAATACGACCAAAAGGGATCTTCCTCTCCATAGCGGCGATGCTGCACAGCCTCGTCGACGTGCTCCTGGAGGATCGCCGTTGATCCAGCGAGATCGGCGATTGTCCTCGCGACCTTTAGAATAGAGTGACAGGCTCTGGATGAAAGAGCGAGTTTTTTCACCGCATCCAAAAGAACTCTGGAGCATTTTTTGTCCAGGAGGCAGTAGACGGACATCTTTCCGGGCAGGATCCTGGAGTTCCAGCTAAAAGACTCCGATGCGAATCGTCTGCGCTGAAGCTCTCGAGCTCTCACCACTCGGCTCCTCACCTCGGCGCTGCTCTCTCCCCCCTCACCGATAATCTGCGCAATAGGAACGGGCTGAACAGGAATCCGAATATCGATTCGATCTAGGAGGGCGTTGCCAAGACGCTTCCAGTACCTCTCGATTTCATAATGGCTGCAGATGCAGATTCGGTTTTCGTGCCCCAGATTGCCGCAGGGGCAGCAGTTCGAGGCCATGACGAGCTGAACCGATGCGGGGTAGTGAATGCTTCTGCCTGCGCGCACGATCGTGACCCGCTCATCCTCGATCGGCTCCCGCAGGCTCTGCAAGAGGCTCTGATGAAACTCCGGCGCTTCGTCGAGAAACAACACACCCTCGTGGGCGAGGGAAACCTCCCCCGGACCCGTAACTTTTCCACCGCCGATCATGCCTTCTGTGGAGGCCGTGTGATGTGGAGTTCTGAAAGGTCGCATGCGGATCAGTCCAGTATCCGCGGGCAGAAGCCCGGCGACAGAGTGTATGCGCGTCACCGTCAGGGCTTCTTCGCGCGTAAGGGGTGGAAGCAGAGTGGCCAGTCTTTTGGCTGCCATGGTTTTTCCGCTGCCCGGGGGCCCGAAGAGGAAGAGGTTGTGCCGTCCCGCCGCAGCAATCTCGAGGGCTCGCTTCAGGTTGTTGTGCCCATGGATATCCGCCAGGTCTCCAAAACAAAGCTCCACAGGCTCGTTGGAGACAGGGGCTTCGCCCCGCAGTATGCCCCGGATCACTCCACGTTTGATCTCCAGAAGCCGTTGAACCGCATCTTTGAGGGAGGATACTCCCCAGACCATTCCGACATGGAGCGCTGCTGCCTCGAATTGATTCTGCTTCGGCACAAAAAACCGACTGATTCCTCTTTTGTGCCCCGCACCAACGGCTGAGATCACACCCTTGACCGGATTGACGCCACCCATAAGGTTGAGCTCTCCAAGGATCAGGATGCCGCCGGGCCGCGGCACCTGGCCCGAAGCGATGAGTATGCCTATCGCAATAGGAAGGTCGAAGGCGGCTCCAACCTTTCTCATTCCAGCGGGAGCCAGATTTACGAGTATTCGATCGACAGGAAATTTGAATCCGCTATTCCGGATGGCAACCCTTACCCTCTCTCGGGATTCGCGCACAGCACTGTCAGGAAGCCCGACGACATCGATTCCGGGCATGCCCCGCCGCACATCGACCTCCACGGAAACGATCTGGCCATCGATGCCGATCGGGGCATGACTCGAGACTACGGCTAACACGTCTCTCCTCCAAAAAGTAAAACGGGGGTAGATTCGCAGTGATTCAAACCTTAGAATGATAGAAAAGATAGCGGCGCGACTCTACAGATAAACTAAGGGGTTGACGAATATGCCGGCAAAAAGCGTTATAGAAAATCAACGCAGAACCTCGATTCTCCACGAGGCAGACGTCGTGGTATTGGGAGGTGGCACGGCCGGGGCCGTAGCGGCGATCGCCGCAGCCCGAGCCGGTGCTTCGACTGTGCTCATCGAGCGGTTTGGAACATTAGGTGGCTGTGCGACAATCGGCAGGTGTTTTCATGTAACCAATCGCTTTCTTGACTCCAGGGGAAAACTGGTCATCAGTGGACTTCCGGTAGAAATTCTCGAGAGAGCCGTGAAAGCAGGAGGCACGCCCTATCCCGACCTGAAAAGGACCCTAAGGGGAAAGAAACATGCTCCCAATCACATTCAGGTGGATCCTGAAATCCTCTCTCTGACGCTACTAAAAATGGTAGAGGAGGCCGGCGTAAAGCTCCTGCTGCATACCGACTGTTATGACATTCTGACTGAAAAAAACGCTGTCACCGGTCTCCTGATTCACAACAAGGCGGGACGTGCAGCTGTGACGGCAAAAATCATCGTGGATGCCAGCGGAGAGGCCGATGTGGCATACCTGGCTGGAGTGCCTTGCGTGCATGCCTATCAGCAACAGGAAGTGCCTCCTCAAAACACATTCGGGCTTCTTGTTCGTCTGGGCAACGTCGATCTCGAGCAATTCATGGACTTCTTTCTCAACCTGCCAGCGGGCCAACCTGATCCCGAATTCGAAACCTGGCTGGAACGCCGTCTTGGCGTTCCGTTAGAAACCCTTCGGAATGACAGTTACTGGAGCCATTTTCTAGACCCTCAGCCGGTTGGCGGAGGAGTGCCTCCCGGGCACCCCGGCAAAGAGCGTTTTAGCCCGGACACACTCGAGTGGTTCCGGAATCTATGGGAGGAGGATGGATACTTCGATTACATCAATATGCACTTTTTCCGAGATCGCCTGCGGCAGGCCGTCGAGAACGGCGATCTCGAAATCAACCGAAAAGTGCCCGGGTTCGGTGAGGTCGGATTCAATTTCGACGGGCTTACCGGAAGCAAGTGGCATGACGGCGAGGTCCTCGTAAACGCCGTCAAGCCAATGGGTGAGTTCAACGCCTTTCAATCGGACCATATCACGAAGGTGGAGGTAGCCGCCCGCGAACGCGCCTTCAAGCTTCTGGAATTCTTGAAGAAGTACATCCCCGGCTTCGAGGCGGCGCGTATTATCGACACGGGCGCACACACCATGCCCCGCCATCCGAGAATGATCCGTGCGGAGTACTCATTGACTCTCGGGGACCTGAACGAGCCGGGAGGCTTCGAGGACTCGGTTTTTATCACTGTTCCCAATCCTGCATCAGGAGTCGCCCACGAAGTTCCCTACGGGATGATGGTGCCGCAGAAGGTGGACAATCTGATCGTGACAGGGAAATGCGCAGACGGGGCGCATATCGTGCGCAGCATTCCCAGCATCATGGCCATGGGACAGGCGGCCGGCTCAGCTGCCGCTCTTTGCGCTCGGCAGGGCGTCACGCCGCGTGAGCTGGACGTACGCCTGCTTCAGGCCGAACAGAGCAGACAGGGGGTTCAGTACAAGCTGAGCTGATTGTCCACATACTGAGAGAGCGTTTTGAAAAATGGGCCTCTTACATCGACAAACTGCAGACCAAACTGCATGGCTTCGTGGGAGAGAGTCTTTTCGCTACCCGAATAGCTGATCCATATTAGCCTGGCAAAGCACATGAGCGGAGATTCCTCTTCCTGCAGGTAGAGCGCCAGGCGAATTTTTCTTTTCCCTTTTGCCAGACGCTTGAGATCCCTGCGGCTGATAACCGCAGACCCAAGCAGTCCCGATGCGCTGATATCGTAGGTCCTGACTGTGATGGGTTTTTTAATTTCGTTCAAGTCCCACTCGTTCCATTTTACAAACTCGAAACAGACCTTGAGACTCTGCTGGACTCTCGGATATCCCCGCCTTTCTTTCATGCCCTGCCGGAAAAAGCGGTATCGAACGCTATCGTTGGCTGCATATAGAAAATAGGCTAAATTGTTTGGTTTGTAGACGCAGCCAACGATATGTTTCAGGCGCCCGAAACCGTTCCCTTTCCATTATACCAG